>NZ_JBIQOD010000016.1:0-78984 GCF_044130335.1 Acinetobacter halobius | reverse complement strand
AGGTGAATTTATTTGAAAGGAAGCTCTTAAAGGCTCTGTTTTTACCTGACAAAAAGTGGAATAAGCAAGAAGAACCTCAACTGAGGTTCTTCTTGTGATATTTGTGGGACAGCAGTGACCCGAAGGTGCTTTTTTTATTTCCCAAATTGGCGCTCACAAGGCTCACCATCATTGTTCCCATCCATTTTGGTATTTGGACAGTTCCTTAAGAAGTAAAGCGCTTCTTCATAGGAACGCATTTGGGAGCAATGGGTTCGTCCATCGCATTTGAACTTTCCTGTGCTGACAGGTAAACGACCATTTTGTTTATCAATGCTCTGCGTCACACGTTCTGAGCGAGGTTGATTGGTTTGATGTAGCTCAGCATCTAAGTTTTGTTTACCTTGCTCTGTAAGCACCTGATCAGGTAACTCACCTAAAGCCTTACGTTGTTCTTCTACAATCTGCTGTTGCTCAAGCATCAATTGCTCAGCTTTATGTTGTTTTTCGATACTATAGCTTTGATATTTGCCATAAATCAGAAATCCCAACACTGCAATCACAATCACACCGATCACGGTAATGATCGTACTTTTATGTCCTGCCTCGTTATAGCGAACAGATGAGTTACTCGGTCTTACTTTTTTCTTTAACTCACCTAATTTTTGAGTTTCTGTTGGATGATTCAGCCGCTGGATATTTCCAGCCTTAAACTTGCCTTGTTCTTCCACAATCATAAACTGCAACGCTTCACCAATCTTGGGTTCAATGTTGTTCTGTGGCAAATCTTTGATATGAAAAAACACATCATCAACATCCCCGTCTACTTCAATAAAACCAAAACCACGTGAGGGGCTAAAGCTTTTGATTTTCCCGTTCAGAAACATAATATGTGCTAATCAACTGTATTTTCGAGTATTGTAATCAATAAAAAAGAGGCTAAAAAGCCTCTTTCAATCAAAATAAGCAGATTAATTTTGCAGCATGTGCATACTCAATTTACCCATTTTAACGTCTGAAATTAGACAATAAATCTGTGGTAATCGACTTATTGTGGCTTGAGACTTTCGATTTCTTAGCTTTGGCAGAGTTGTCTTCAACCCGCTCAATTTTAATTGCTTTATAGCGATCGCCATTTTCAACCACATTAAACTTTACACGTTCATTGCGTTTCGGCTCACCTGAGTCTGCTGGGAAATCCGAGATATGAAAAAATACGTCGCCTTCAGGTGAGGAAATAAAACCAAAACCTTTATCCGCATTATATTGCTTCACTTTTCCTTGATATTGTTCAGACTTCATTACCCGATCCTCATCTGTACATGGCTAGATAGCCAGTATATAAAAAAGAGGCTGTGAAAGCCTCCTTTATGCATTCATTTTAATCATTAATCTTTTTGAACTGAACCAAAGATTTTATCGCCCGCATCGCCTAGACCCGGCACGATATAACCATTAGCATTTAAACCTTGGTCGATTGAAGCCGTGAAAATAGTGACATCTGGGTGCGCATCATTTACACGTTTAATTCCTTCAGGCGCAGCAACCAATACCATTACACGAATATCTTTACAACCACTTGCTTTCAATACATCAATCGCAGCAACCAACGAAGACCCTGTTGCAAGCATTGGGTCAATAATCATGGCTAAACGGTTTTGTACATCTGGCACCAATTTTTTGTAATAAGTACGCGCTTCAAGCGTTTCTTCATCGCGCTCTAAACCCAATACAGATACTTTTGCACTTGGAATCAGGTTTAAGAAACCATCCAACATACCAATACCCGCACGTAAAATTGGCACAACCGTAATTTTTTTACCCACAATACGGTCTACGATGACTTTACCATTCCAACCATCAATTTCATGATCACACACAGGTAAATCTTTAGTTGCTTCATAGGTCAACAGCATAGTCACTTCTTGAGCCAGCTCGCGAAAGTTTTTCGTGCTGATATCTGCACGACGAAGAAGACCAAGCTTATGACGAATCAACGGATGACGAATTTCATGGATAGCCACGGGAGAGCACCTAAAAGGTAAAATAAAATTCCTGACATTATAAAGCTTTTTATCGTGCGATAAAAACAAAAAGCCCCCAATTGATGGAGGCTTTTTTATTAAAACAAAACGTTTTGAATGATTAGTGCTGTTGAGAAAGCATAAAGTGGATTGGAGATAAAATCTCAGACTGAAGCGCAAGCTTAATAATTGGATCTGGATAGATACCAATCACCAGTACTGCCGCCGCAGCTAAAAGCACCATAATCCCCCCCACTTTTTGGCCCCAATGATCCACAGCGTCGACACGCGGTGCGTCTGGTGGTGTCATATACATCACAACCATCACACGAAGATAGTAGTATAGACCAATACCAGAACCAACAATGATCATCGCAGCAAGGAACCAATGTTGAGTCGTTACCGCAGCCATCACCACCAGGAACTTACCAATGAAGCCCGCTGTCAATGGAATACCTGCAAGCGATAACATCATCACGGTTAACACTGCGGTCAACACTGGACGACGCCAGAATAGACCACGGTAGTCTGCTAGGCTTTCTGCTTCATCCACGTTGTTATATGGACTAGACATCAATGCAACTGCACCGAACGCACCAATTGTAGTTAATACATAAGTGATTACATAAACAGATACGTTTCCAAGGCTTGCATAGGTCATGCTGATTAAACCAATCAACAAGTAACCAAAGTGTGCAATTGAAGAGTATGCCAAGATACGTTTCAAGTTTACTTGCTTCACTGCAAGGAAGTTACCCACCAAGATTGATAACACTGCAATCACAGTTAAGATCGTGATGATAGAGTCAACTAGGATTGCACCTGAAGTTAAAATGTAACGTACAAACAGGCCAATTGTTGCGACTTTTGCAGCCGTTGCAAGGAAAGTTGCAATCGGTGTTGGTGCACCTGCATAAACGTCTGGTGTCCATTTGTGGAATGGCGCTAAGGACAGTTTAAATGCCACAGCAAATACGATGAAACCTAAACCTAAAAGCACCATCGGTTGCTGGATGTTTTGCATTAACGCTTGAACATTGTCATAGAACGACATTGAACCTGTGTACGCGTAAATGTAAGCCATACCCATCAACAACATTGCCGAAGCGGTTGCTGAAAGCACCAAGTACTTCACACCCGCTTCTAAAGATTTAGAGCGTTGGTGTGTATACGCCAATAAGCCATATACAGGAATCGACATCAACTCAAGGCTAATGAAGAACGATGCATAGTGAGAGCTTGCGACCATTAACATTGCACCAGTCACTGATGACAACATTAAGATATACAGTTCTTCACGGTTATCTTTATAAGTCTCGATATAGGCATGAGACAAAGTACAGCATGCCAGTGCCGCAATCAAAATGATCACTTGGTATAACAAGGTGAACGCATCCACCATGAACATACCCATCACGTTTGCTGGTTTAAAAGCCCCACCAAACATTGTGAAAAGCACATAAGCTGCTGCAAGGTTTAAGCCCACAACTGATGCTGTTGCAATTAAGTTATGGTTACGCTTAATTGCAGTAAGAATCATCACGACGATCGTTGTTAAAGCAACGATCATCACAGGAGCTAAAGGCATAAGCTCAGAAAATGACATTGTGAAGTTCATGACTTATTGCATCTCCACATTTTCGAGTTGAACAGTTGCTTGACTTGCAACGTCAACGACTTCTTGTACAGGAATGTAGCTGTTTGCTAACCACGCCATGCTTGAATTTGAAATATCAAGGAAGCTTTGTGGATATAGCCCCAGCCATAACAGACCGAAAGCACAGATTAACAAGATCACTACTTCACGCGCATTTAAGTCTTTCAATGGGTTATTGTAGTGCTGTTGTTGTTCTTCGTTCGGTGTACCAAACAATGCTTTGTGGATCAGAATCAAGCCATAAAGACCTGCAAATACTAAGCTTACAGCTGCCAGAATAGTAAACACTGGGAATTTTGCATAAGAACCCATCAAGATTAGGAACTCACCAATGAAGTTACCTAGACCCGGAATACCCACAAGCGCCGCCACGAAGAACATGAGGAAGAATGCAAGATATGGGAACTGACCACGCATACCGCCCATCAAACGCATATCGCGTGTATGAACACGCTCGTACACTTGACCACACATAATGAACAATGCAGCAGATGACAAGCCATGTGCCAACATCATGATCATCAAACCTTGGAAGGTTAAGATATTACCTGCGTAAATCGCAAGTAAAACAAAGCCCATGTGTGAAATCGACGTGTACGCAAGTAAACGTTTCATATCGGTTTGCTGGAAAGCACACCAAGCACCGTAGAAGATACCGATCAAACCGAAAATGATCGCGATATCTGCAAACTGTGCAGAAGCCGCTGGGAAGAATGGAATCACAAAACGAAGTAGACCGTATGCAGCCGTCTTAATCAAGATACCTGCAAGGTCAACCGAACCCGCTGTAGGTGCTTGTGCATGCGCATCTGGTAACCAGCCGTGTAATGGGAAAACTGGAAGTTTTACCGCAAAACCGACAAATAAACACAGCATGAATGCATAAGCAACGGTAGGTAATTCTTTGTCTAAAGTGTTGGCTACAGCTAATAAGTAGTTGTAATCAAAACCGATCATACCTGTCATCATGTAACCATAAACCACGAGGCCTAGGATACCGATCAACATAATAAGACCAGCGACTTGCGTATAGATAAAGAATTTGGTTGCAGCGTAAACACGTGATTTACCTTCTGCCCCTTTATGACCCCAAAGCGCGATCAAGAAGTAGATAGGTACAAGCATCATCTCCCAGAAGAAGAAGAACAAGAACATGTCAATCGCTAAGAAGACACCGATCACACCACCCAAAGACCATAAAAGGTTTAAGTGGAAGAAACCAACATTCTTTTGAATTTCACCCCAAGAACAGCCGACAGCCAACACACCTAAAAGTGCCGTTAAGCCCACCATTAATAGAGATAGGCCATCCACCGCTAAGTGGATGTTAATGCCTAAAGTTTGAATCCATGGCAACATGAATTCAGCAGACCACGATGGCACTTTCGCGCCAAGTTCGTAGTTAAATGTACCTGTTTGCCACAGCGCAACAGTTAAGCCCAAAGTAATGAGCATACCAATCAGCGCAATATAACGCGGCAGTTTGTCGTCGAGTTTGTCGACTAACCAACAAATAAAACCAGCAATGAACGGAACTAAGATCAGCGCGGGTAGAATCCAGTTGTTTGTGATTTCCATCTTATTTCCCCACGATCTGAGTTACGATCAAGACCATTAGCAATACAAAGATACCTAATGCCATGCTTGATGCGTAATCACGCAATGAACCTGTTTGACGTGAACTTGTGAAGCTATGCCCACCTTTCACAATAGCAGGCAAGACTAACCACAAGCGATCAATTGGATCACGACCTAAAATCTTCGCAATAAGCAAATATGGTTTCACAAAAACGATGTCATAGAGCGCATCGAAACCTAGCGCATTACGGCAAATGTTTGCAAGACCTGCACCCAATGACGTTTTAGCAAAGCTTTTCACAGCACTATAAGCAAATGCAAATAACACCACACCAATCGCTAAACCAACAAGTGCAATACCAACAGCAGTCCATTCAGCGCTGTGCATGCCATGTTCTAATGCTTCTGGGATTACAAATGCTGGGATTTTTGCTGCATTTAAAATGCTTTCTACAGGTGCTTTAAGTACCGCACCAATGAAGGTTGAAAGTACTGCAAGAATACCCAAAGGTCCCCAGTATGTGATGCCTTTAATCGCATGATATGGGGTATTTTCTTTACCAAAGAACACAACCCAAATCAGACGGAATGTGTAAATCGAGGTTAAGAATGCACCTGCTACACCCGCCCAGTATAATGAGTTATACACTGCGATTGATTCACCTTGAACCCAAACTGCACCTAAGATCGCGTCTTTCGAGAAGAAGCCCACGGTGATATATGGAATCGCGGCTAATGCACCGCCACCAATGGCGAAACACATAAATAGGAATTTATTCTTGTAGAACAAACCGCCCATCTTGAAGATGTTTTGTTCGTGGTGATAAGCCAAAATCACTGCACCTGAAGACAAGAATAACAATGCCTTGAAGAATGCGTGAGTCAGCATGTGGAATAGACCTGCTTGGTAAGCTTCAGCACCCACAGCCATAAACATATAACCGAGCTGACTCATTGTAGAGTAAGCCAAAATACGTTTGATGTCGGTTTGAACCAATGCAGCAAAACCAGCCACTAACAAGGTTACCGCACCTGTGATTGAGATAAACATCATCACTTCTGGTGCCATTTCAAACACGGTATGCATACGGCAGCACAGGTAAACACCTGCAGTTACCATCGTTGCAGCGTGGATCAACGCAGATACAGGTGTAGGACCTGCCATCGCATCGGCCAACCATGTTTGTAATGGGATCTGTGCAGATTTACCTGCTGCACCCAAGAACAACATGAGTGCTGTCCAAATGGTTAAAGATGAACTTTGTGTCATCACTGTTGGTGCAGCTGCAACCACTTCCGCAATGTTTAATGTACCGAACTGTTGGTAAATTAAGAACAAAGCGATCAGTAAGAACACATCACCGATACGTGTTACGGTAAATGCTTTAATTGCTGCAAAACCATTTGCAGGGTTTTGGTAGTAGTAACCAATCAGCAAGTAAGAACATAGACCCACGCCTTCCCAACCTAAGAACAATAACGCTAAGTTATCGCCCAATACGAGCAGCAACATGCTAGCAACGAACAGGTTGAAATAAGAGAAGAAACGTGCAAAGTCTTCTTCGCCACGCATGTACCATGACGCAAAGATGTGAATTAGGAAACCCACACCCGTCACCATACCCATCATGAGCAGTGATAAACCGTCAAGATGTAAGCTAATGCCTGGGCTTAGATTACCGACATTGAACCATGTCCACAGATGTTGAACATAAGTCACTTTGCCGTTATTAACAAAGTCTAGACCAGCGATCAAAGCAACCAATGCAGAAAGGCCAACTGCCCCCACACCAATAATGGCAGCAACATTTTCAGGAAGCTTGTTGCGACCTGCCGCTAAAAGGACAAAACCAATGAGCGGGAATAATACTGTTAAATATAAAAAACTCATCCGCGCATCTCACTAGCAGCATCCACATCCAAGTGATGGAAGCGATGGTAGAACTGAAGGACGATCGCAAGACCAATACAAGCCTCTGCCGCAGCAAGCGTTAAGATCAAAATAAACATGATTTGTCCGTCTGGTTGTACCCATGCACTACCAGCCAAAACAAACGCAAGCGCTGCTGCGTTCATCATGATTTCAAGGCTCATTAACATAAATAATAGATTGCGTCGCACCATCACACCGTAAAAACCCAGTGCAAAAAGGATGGTTGCAACAATCAAACCATGTTCTAAAGGGATGTTGCCCATTATTGTTTGTCCTCTTCTGCACCTGGTTCACGTTTACCAAGATGGAATGCTGCAACCAATGCAGCAAGCAATAACATGGCAGCAACTTCAACCAATAATAAATAGTGAGTAAAGAGTGCTTGGCCAACGACTTTTGGACCCACAACTTCGGTACCCATAGCAGGGCCAGCCACTGTGTAGTCAGAGCCGAGCATCCACACCAACACCAAGCCCATTAAGAAGCTCATGAGTGCTGGATATGCCCAAGCAGACGATGTTAACCATTTACGCTCTTGTTCAACGGTATGTTGACCAAGGTTTAACATCATCACTACGAATACGAATAACACCATGATCGCGCCTGCATAGACGATGATCTCAAGCGCGCCAGCAAATGGCGCACCCACGATCATAAACATGCCTGCAACTGCAAGAAGTGACACGATCAAGCTCAATAAAGCGTGTACAGGATTCGCGTTGGTCACAACACGAATCGTAGAAACGATGGCCACAAGTGCCATCAAATAAAATGGCCACATCATGGTAATAAGCTCCGTACATCAACTGGTGCGCTTTCACGCTGCGCTTGACCTTTGTCTTTTCCAGTTACAGCCATACCTGTTACACGGTAGAAGTTGTAGTCTGGATATTTACCAGGACCTGAAATGAGTAAGTTTTCTTTCTCGTATACCAAGTCTTGACGAACGTATTCACCCAACTCGAAATCTGGCGTCATTTGAATTGCAGTCGTCGGACATGCTTCTTCACACATACCGCAGAAAATACAACGTGAGAAGTTGATACGGAAAAACTCCGGATACCAACGACCATCTTCCTTTTCTGCTTTTTGTAGTGAAATACAGCCAACAGGACATGCAACTGCACATAAGTTACACGCAACACAACGTTCTTCACCATCTGGGTCACGTGTTAACACGATACGACCACGGAAACGTGGTGGAACAATTTGTTCGGCTGGCACTTCTGGGTAAAGAATGGTGTCACGTTTACGTGTCACGTGTGAGAAAACCATCCACAGTGAACGTACGATTGACCCGAACCCAGCTAGAATTTTATACATTTTATTCTCCCTGCCCTTACCACAGAATCACTGCGCCAGTAACTAATAAGTTAACTAACGCTAATGGTAAGCAAATCTTCCAACCAAAGTTCATCACTTGGTCATAACGTGGACGCATAAGTGAACCACGAGCCAAGACAAACATCATCACAAAGAATGCTGTTTTGATAATGAACCAGAATACGGGTGGAACGAACGGAATGTCGATGTTAAATGGCGCTAACCAACCACCGAAGAATAGCGTGACGATCAATGCAGAGATCAGAACCACGTTGACATATTCTGCAACGAAGAACATCCCCCATTTCATACCGCCGTACTCGACGTGGTAACCTTCCGCCAATTCTTGTTCTGCTTCTGGTTGGTCAAATGGGTGACGGTGAGTAACCGCAACCCCTGCAACCACGAAGATTAAGAAACCTAAGAACTGTGGAATAACAAACCATACATCTTTTTGTGCTTCTACAATTTCACGCATGTTGAATGAGCCTGCAATCGCAACCACACCCATCAATGAAATACCCAAGAACACTTCATAAGAAATGGTTTGTGCTGCTGAACGTAGACCACCGAGCAATGCATATTTGTTGTTTGATGACCAACCACCAAACAATACGGCATAGACGGCAATACCGGCCATTGCCATAAAGAACAATAGGCCAATGCTCATGTCTGACACACCTAAGTATGGTGATACAGGAATAACCATGAACGACAGCACCGCTGTTGCCATGGCAACAGCAGGAGCTAAACGGAAAGTCAATTTGTCAGCAAACTTTGGTGTCCAGTCTTCTTTGAACATGATTTTCAGCATGTCAGCAACGATCTGGAACATCCCCCCAGGACCTACACGGTTCGGACCATAACGGTCTTGCCATAAGCCCAGTAAACGACGCTCAATAAAAGACATCAACGCAGCGATGAGTACTACAACGAGTAAAATCACAATCGCTTGAATGACTGAGTAGGCAATTGGCCAGTTCTCAGCCCAAAGCGGCGTTTGACGGATTAATTCTTGTTGCATGAATTACGCTCCTACCGCGACTGATACAGGCTCAGCAAGTGAAACCGTAGGTGCAAGACCAACTGGATAACCAATATAACCTGTAGGTAAATAATCAATCACTTGAACTGGAAGTACAATCGAAGTCTCACCTGCTTTCACAGTGATTTTTTGACCATCTTGAACATTCAAACGAGTTGCATCTTGCTCACCCACTGCAAAGACTGCTTCAGGAATACGCGACTCCATTGCAGGTGTTTTCACAGTAAATTCACCAGAAGCAAAAATGTGATGCATTGGCACTAAACGGAAGCTATCAGGGTTTGCAACCACAACCGCAGGAGCTACGAAAGTACGTGCTGGACGCTTCGCTAAACGATCGAATAAACGCACACCCGAATCACCACCTTTTAAGTGACCACCGACGTTATCTTGGAATTTGTTCCAAGCTTGCGGTGAGTTCCAACCTGCTGACCATGCAAATGGTACCAGTGGAGACGGCGTCTGGTTCCCGACATAGCCTTCCATAGAGAAGGTTAATGCAGAGTCGATATCTGTCGGTTGTTTCGGTTCATGCACGTTCAATGGTGCACGCATAGAAGTACGACCAGAGTAACGACGTGGTTCACGCGCAACTTTCAAACCATGGACACGGAAGCCCGCATCTGGAGCTACATCTTGAATCGCCTCAAGTGCAGGTACGTTTTTCGCAACTGACTCAATCACGTCATCAAGCAAGGTCCAAGAAATCGCTTTGCCCTTCACGCCAGTTTCAATGGCATGTAACCAGCGCCAAGATTCCTTGATCGCCAGTTCAGGTTTATAGTAGCTCGGGTCATACACTTGGTAGAAACGTTGTGCACGGCCTTCTTGAGAGACCACCGTACCATCACCTTCAGCAAATGACGCAGCAGAAAGTACGATATCGGCTTTCTTGACAGTTTCAGTTTCAGAATGATCTAAAACAATCACTTCTTTATCTGCAAGTGCCGCTTCAACTTGTGCCGCTGGCAAACGACGGAATAGATCATTTTCAACGATCACAACCGTGTCATAGTCTTGTGCAAACACTTGTTCTAAGCTTTGACCACCAAAGATCGCCAAGCCCATAGAGTTCACTTCAGGAACTGTCAGGGTTAAACCAGCATTTCCACCAAGGTTTTGCGCAACTTGTGCAGCAGCTTCCATGATAGATGCGTCTTGTAAACTTGTACCTGAAATGATCAGTGGTTTCTTCGCCGCTTTTAGGGTCTCTGCAATGTTCTGAGCAAAGGCTTTTGCATCATCTGCGAGACCAAGAATTGCATCACCTTTTACAGCAGCAGCAACAGCAAAACCTAAACGAGCGATGTCGTTTGGAGATGCAACCACTTCACCTGTAGCCACATCAGCTAAGCGAGTTTGCGTTGCAGCGAGGATGAAAATTGGTGATTTCGCATCTTGAGCAATACGTTGTAGCGGTTCTGCCAACCAGTCTTGGGTACGGCGTTCCGCAGCCATTTCTTTGGCTTTGTTTTTCGCCGCTTGACGAACAGACAACGCCATACGTGGCGCAGTTTGCGTTAAGTCTTCACCCAAAATGAGCACCGCATCATAGCTTTCGATTTCACGCATACCTGGGTTATATACACCTTCGGTTTGCATGATTGATGCAGCCAATTCAACTAAGTTTTGCTCTTTTTGAGACATACCTGTTGAATAGTGCTCTTGACCAACTAATTCGCGAAGTGCGAAGTTCGACTCAAGTGATGCACGTGGAGAACCAATACCTAAGACTTTTTTGCCTTGAATATTTGCAATCACCGTATCTAAAGCAGTATCTACAGAAACAGTTTCAATGTTTGTAGCATTACGGAACTGTGGTTGACGTGGACGATCTGCACGGTTCACATAGCCTGTCCCAAAACGACCTTTATCACAAAGGAAGTATTGGTTTACATCACCATTAAAACGGTTTTCGACACGACGAAGTTCGCCATAACGCTCACCCGGAGAAATGTTACAACCCGAAGAACAGCCTTGGCATACGCTTGGCGCATACTGCATATCCCACTTACGGTTATAGCGTTCTGAATGCGTTTTATCAGTAAATACACCTGTAGGACATACTTCAGTCAAGTTACCCGAAAATTCAGACTCTAAAGTACCCGACTCAGGACGACCAAAGTAAACACGTGACGCGCTTGCATATACGCCAAAGTCTGTACCGCCCGCGTAGTCTTTGTAGTAACGAACACAACGGTAACATGCGATACAACGGTTCATTTCATGAGAAATGAATGAGCCTAACTCTTGGTTGTAGTGCGTACGTTTCGTGAAACGGTAACGACGACGGTCGTGTTGAGTCATCACAGTCATATCTTGTAAATGACAGTGCCCACCTTCTTCACAGACTGGACAGTCGTGTGGGTGGTTGGTCATCAAGAACTCAACAATTGACGCGCGGAAGTCTTTCGCTTCTTTGTCTTCAATCGAGATGTAGGTATTGTCAGATGCAGGTGTCATACATGACATGACTAAACGACCACGCGTATCTTCAGGATTCGCGTATTGAGTCACGGCACATTGACGGCAAGAACCGACAGAACCTAAGGATGGATGCCAACAAAAGTACGGGATATCAATACCCAAAGACAAACATGCTTGTAGCAAGTTCTCTGAGCCATTGACTTCGTACGATTTGCCATCGACATGAATTGTAGCCATAGTCGAATTCCTTAAGCTTGTTCTACGTTGCTAGTTTGCGCAGCAGCAGCATTCACCACTTTTGCTTCAAACTCGCCACGGAAATATTTGAGTGCACCCATCAACGGTTCCATTGCACCTGGAGCATGCGCACAGAAAGTCTTACCAATCCAAAGCTTACGAGTAAGCTCTTGTAAGTGATCGATATCTTCTTTCTTACCTGTACCATCTTCCAATGCTTTCAGTGCTTTCACCGCCCACGGTAAACCATCACGACAAGGCGTACAGAAACCACATGACTCACGTGCAAAGAATTCTTCTAAGTTACGTGTCGCTGAAACCATACATTGCGTTTCGTCAACCACCATCAGCAAACACGTACCTAAACGTGAACCTGCTTTCATGATGCTCTCAGCATCCATCGGTAGATCAATATGTTCAGCAGCCAAGAAATCTGTAGATGCACCACCTGGTAACCATGCTTTCAGTTTCAAACCATCACGCATACCGCCTGCATAGTCTTCAATCACTTCACGCGCAGTTGTACCAAATGGAAGTTCCCAAAGACCTGGGAATTTCACCTTACCAGATGCACCATAAATTTTTGTGCCCGGATCTTTCGACTTGCCCGCAGATAAGCCGATATACCACTCTGGGCCACGCAGCATAATTGCAGGTAGGTTATTGTAGGTCTCTACGTTGTTGACAATGGTAGGACGACCCCAAGCACCAGCAACTTGCGGGAATGGCGGTTTGGTACGTGGGTTTGCACGACGGCCTTCAAGCGAGTTAATCAATGCAGTTTCTTCACCACAAATATAACGACCTGCGCCCGTGTGTACATAAAGCTCGAAGTTCCAACCCGTTCCAAGGATGTTATCACCCAAGTAACCTTTGGCACGAACTTGCTCAAGCGCTTCATTTAAGTAGGCAGCCGCTTCAATGTACTCGCCACGAATGAAGATATAACCATGAGTTGCTTCAAGCGTATACGCTGCAATCAACATCCCTTCAATCAATTGGTGAGGAAGTTTTTCCATCAACAAACGGTCTTTAAAGGTCCCTGGTTCCATCTCATCGGCATTACAAATCAGGTAACGTGGCCCTGAGTTGTCATTTGGCGCCATCAAAGACCATTTGATCCCAGCTGGGAAGCCCGCACCACCACGACCTTTTACGGTCGCCGCTTTAATCACTTCAAGCACATCTTTCGGTGGCATGGTGATTGCTTTTTTTAGACCCGCGTAACCTTCAAGCGCTTCGTAATCATCTGCATTTCGAACGTGCTCTTGTTTACTCAAACGCCAAGTTAATGGATGCGTTTCTGGGTTACCTTCGCCATAAATTGGTTTTGGTTCGGTATTCATACATACTTCTCCAATAACTGTTTCACTGAAGAAACTTCAACCAAACCGTGAGTGTCTTCATTCACCATCAAGGTTGGGCCTTTGTCACAGTTACCTAAGCAGCAAATCGGCAGCAAAGTAAAACGACCATCAGCAGTCGTTTGACCAAACTGAATGCCTAACTCGCGCTGAAAAGCTTCTGCTAAAGTTTCCGCACCCATCAAGAAACACGCAATCGAGTCACAAAGTAAAATGACGTTACGACCCACGGGTTGACGGTAAATACGGTTATAGAAAGTTGCAACACCTTCCAAATCAGCAACACTGATTGTCAATAACTGAGCAATGGCGTTTAGCTGCGCATCATCTACCCAGCCATTACGGCGTTGTACACACTTCAAAGCATCCAAAGATGCTGCACGTGGGTACGGATAGTGACCAATGTGATGTTCGATTTCATGGATTTCGTCCGTAGTCAAAATCCCTTCAACATTCACGCGTGGCTTTTTATCAGTCAAAATCATCATAATGCGTTTACCCCTTAGCGATCCACGTCAGCCATAACGACGTCAATTGTCGCTAAATAAATGATCAAGTCAGATACCAGACTGCCGTTAATCACAGAAGGCATTTGCTGTAAATGCGTGAAAGTTGGTGTACGAATACGAGTACGGTAACTCATCGTTGACTTATCTGAAGTCAAGTAGTAGTTCGACGCACCTTTGACCACTTCCGCCATTACAGATGCTTCACCTGCAGGCATTACAGGACCCCAAGATACGCTTAAGAAGTGCGTAATCAAGGTTTCAATGTCTTGTAAAGTCTTATCTTTCGGCGGTGGAACAGCCAATGGGTGATCTGCTTTGTATGCACCAGATGGCATGTTGTCTAAACATTGCTTCACGATTTTGAGAGATTCTTCAATTTCACGGAAGTGAACCATCACACGTGCATACGCATCGCCTTCGTACTCAAGTGGCACATCGAAGTCGTAGTTTTCATAACCGCTATAAGGACGGTATTTACGAACATCAAAATCAATACCAGTTGCACGCAAACCTGTACCAGTCACACCCCAAGCCAATGCAGATTTTGCATCATATTGAGCTACGTTACGCGTACGACCGACAAACACAGAGTTTTTAAGTGCTGCTGTGTAGTATTCATTCATACGTTTCGGCATCCAATCTAGGATTTCACGAATCAGATGCTGCCAGTTATTTGGCAAGTCATGCGCTGTACCACCGATACGGAACCATGCTGGGTGCATACGGTAACCCGTGATCGCTTCAATTGCGTCATAGATTTTTTGACGATCCGCAAACATGTAGAAGACGGGTGTCATACCGCCGGCATCTTGAATTGCAGTACCGATGAACAATAAGTGGTTATTGATACGGAATAATTCAGACATCATGACACGGATACATTGCGCACGGTCAGGTACAGTAATACCCGCCATTTGCTCCACACCCATCACATAAGGCATGTTTTGCGCACAACCGCCCAAGTAATCCACACGGTCGGTATAAGGAATGAATGAATGCCAAGTTTGACGTTCAGACATCTTTTCCACACCACGGTGGTGATAACCGATATCAGGCACACAGTCTTTCACTTCTTCACCATCCAACTGCAAGATTACACGGAAAGCACCGTGCGCAGATGGGTGGTTAGGACCTAAGTTAAGGAACATGAAGTCTTCGTCGTCATTTCCACGTTTCATACCCCAATCTTCAGGTACGAAACGAAGGTGTTCCTGTTCATAGTCCTGCTTCGCTTGGTTCTGCATATACGGTGTATATTCAGTAGCACGCGCAGAATACTCTTTACGAAGTGGATGACCTTCCCAGTATGTTGGCAACAAAATACGACGAAGCATTGGATGCCCTTCGAAATTGATCCCGAACATATCGTAAGCTTCACGCTCGTACCAGTTGGCATTTGGCCAAATATTGGTTGCCGTTGGAAGATTTACATCATTTTCATTCAACGCAACTTTGATACGAATATCACTATTTCGCTCAAGCGATAACAAGTGATAGAACACAGTAAAGTCAGACGCAGGCAAACCGTCGCGGTGTGTACGTAAACGTTCATCTACCGCAGACAAGTCAAACAACATCACGTATGGACGTGACACTGTACGCAAGAACATTAAAACTTCTTGTACGCGCGCGCGCTCAACCCAGACTGTTGGAAAGTCTTCAAAAGTCGTTTGCACATAGAAGTTCTCACCAAATTTGGTTTTGAGCTCTTCTACAATTGCAAATGCCGGGCGTGAATCAACTTGCGGTGATTCTGGCATAGCGTTTTCAGTTTCAGCCATTGGCTTGGCTTCCTATTTAATACAAATTCATTCAACCTAAACGACAATTACACCCAAGCCGGGTGCATCAAAATTTATCGTTTAAATTATTTAATTTCATCCATAGAGCGTAAGTTTTTCACTGCAATACGTTCAGCATTCTTACGGTCACGTTCTGGCATCATCTTTGGCTTATATACTGGCTTAAGATCATCACCAATCACGGCAGAAAGTGGACGGCGCTCTAGTTGAATTTGGTCTTGTAACAACATTAATGCTTGGATTAATGCTTCTGGACGTGGTGGGCAACCTGGAATATAAACATCAACTGGGATGATTTTATCCACACCTTGTACAACTGAATAAATATCGTACATACCGCCAGAGTTTGCACATGCGCCCATTGAAATAACCCACTTCGGTTCCAACATTTGTTCATATAAACGTTGAATAACTGGAGCCATTTTGACGAAACATGTACCTGCAACAATCATCAAATCCGCTTGACGAGGTGAAGCACGGATTACTTCGGCACCGAAACGCGACAAGTCATGCACGCCTGTCAAAGTCGTTGCATACTCTACGTAGCAGCAAGATGTACCAAAGTTAAACGGCCAAACTGAGTTCTTACGTCCCCAGTTCACTGCTGTATGTGCCACGTCCTCTAAACGAGTCATGAACACATTTTTATTCACTTCTTCTTCAAGCGGATCCGTTACGATTTGACGCTCTTGAAGTGGATATTGATCAGCATCCGGATTCGCACGGGTTAATGTATATTTCATCCCGAGTTACTCCTTGTCAGACGATTTAGCCGGTGATTTATCTTTCACACGACCAGATGATTGAGCTGGGATTTGACCCGTAGGATCCATAACCAACTCTTCAATTGAATTAAAGCGAGTGATTTCTGCAATGTTCATATTTGGAGAACCAACTTTAGGTTTAATCCCTGCTGCTTTACGCTTGTCTGAAGGCGACCAGTTAAGCGCACCAGTAGACAACTCATAAACCAAACCAACGAGTAAAACTAAAATAAATACTGCTGCTGTTGTAAACCCAACCCAACCCACTTCACGAACAGAGTTCGCCCATGCGTAAAGGTAAAGCGCCTCTAAGTCGAATACGACGAAGAAGATAGCAACCAAATAGAACTTTGCTGATAGGCGGATACGTGCACCACCAGCACCAACCACACCTGATTCAAATTGCTCTTGCTTGGCACGGCCCCATGACTTACCCCCAAGGAGTAATGGAACGGTCAGCATAAAGACGCAAAGAAATGTAACGCCGATCACGAAGGCAATAATTGCCCATTCGTATGGAGTAATGGCACTCATGCGGGGATAACTCCTGGCAGGCCTAATTTATTAACAAAGAATGTATGTATTGGCCTTCAAATACACCAAACACAAAATTAATCCCGCCAATTGTACCCGATTGATGACGTAAGTTGCTAGCTTATAGATATTCGTCTTTAGGATGATTTCTCGTCGTTTTTTGAGATTTTTTCTATGCAAGCCCTTTTATTTTAAAACTGATCGTTTTCTTAAATAAAACAGTACTATTCTATTATTTTTCCAAATTTTCATCTTACAGTTGGAATTCACAAACCTGTGGAAGCCCCTTAAATCATTTACACCATCTATCTACACATGGCAGACCATCTACCAAAACGAGAAAAATCAACCGAACCAACCGTTTTTTTTATTCATCAAACATAGATAAAAGCAAATTAAGTCACTCATATTTTTTGTGTTTATTTGCAAATCAAATCAATCAATAGATGCACTCAGCTTTTTCTTATGCTATTGATATAAATAACCAACAACAAAGAATAAGGAGCACCGAATGAGCCTAGAATTCACCCATAAACCTAATTATTTTTTATTTGCCCAGTTGCTTATTCGCCATGTTGAAAACTATGTCCGTAAACACCCCGATGCCAATAATGCTATTTTTGATTTACGCGACATTTATGAACTTTTTCGTCAAGACAAAGCTTCAGCTACCACCAATCTCGATGGCATTATGAATATTGTAGATGAATACAAAATTGAAACGATCAATGGTGACCAAAAGCTCATTAGCCGCTATGGCATAGATATACAAAACAATTCTCTGCTGATTGACTTTAATGCCAGTGCGCTTGAAAGCCTAAAGCAAGGCAAGCAAATTATTTCTCCTGATGCCACTATTCAAGAATAAAAAAATAATGAAAAAAAGCACCGAACTTCGGTGCTTTTTCATACCACATAAAAATTAGTTTTTGGTGTCTGTGTTTTCTTTGACATTATATTTCTTTTTAGACTTACTAAAACGATGTGCTGGCCATATCATGGTAAAACGCGCGCCCCCTAAACTTGGACTTTGATCAACCATTACACGCCCACCAAACCAGTAAGCAATACGACTCACAATTGAAAGCCCCAAACCATAACCGCCAGATGCACGAGTCCGACTATCATCTAAACGAGCAAATGCCTCAAAAACACGCTCACGCTCATCTTCGGGAATACCTGGCCCATCGTCTTCCACACAGACATAAGCCATCCCATTTTCATTTATACCACCACTCACCAACACCTGATGGTCACCATAACGTACGGCATTGCCGACTAAGTTTTGCACTACACGATGTAAGTAACGACGTTCAGCTTCAACCTGTAACGTTAAAGGTGGTGCATTTAAGTTGATTTCCTTTTGAGTCTTTAAGGCTTCAGTCTCTACCACCACCTGATCCAACACTTCAAACAAGACAATATTTTCAATATCGAGTGATGGCGTACCTTGCTCTAATTTGGCATAAGTCATAATTTCATCAATTAAAGTATTTAAGGCCTCAATATCTTTATCAATCATATCAACTTGCTGCAGGCGATATTCATAATCGTCTTCTTCCGCCAACATTTCCATCCCAAAACGGATGCGCGCAACAGGCGTACGAAGCTCATGGGATACGGCGCGCATGAGTTCACGTTGTGCTTCAATCAAACGCTGAATGTGATCGGACATGCTGTTATAACTATTCGCCAGACTCGCCATTTCGTCTTTACCATCGACAGGCAAACGTAAAGTCATATCCCCTGCTTTCATACGGTTCAAACCATAATTAACCTCTCGCAACTTACGTTGCATAGGCACTAGCAAACCATATACCCCTAAACTGAGCACAAACAAACTTAATAAGGTAATCCCTGCTGCAAGCTGAAATGGCATCCAGTTGAAAATAGGTACAGGCCCAAGCACCAACACTTTATTCGGTGAACTTGGCAAAGGAGGAGAAACAATAGAAATGGTTGTACCGCGCACGGAAGCGCTATCGCGATATAAGATCACACTATGATCTAAACGCAATCGACCAATTTGCTCAGACTCAAGCGCAAGATTTTGCACTTCTTCAATATGTACAGGATAAGAGAAATACTTTTGTATTTTCGCTAAATACTCTTCCTCTTGACCTGGGTAATAGACCAAATAATCAAGAATAAAAATCGGGAGTGCTTTCATTTGCAACTCCCCAATTTTATCTACCTTAATATAGAGTAAATGATTTGGGTCATCTTTTAGACCAAGAATCAGATACGCAACTTGCGTTTGCGCATCATAACGTACAGCGGCTTTACGCTCGCTGATCCGTTTAGTCTCTGCTCGAGTTAAATTAACTTTACTTGCAGGAATCATATTGATGGGCAGTTCAAGCAGATCAGACGCATCTGAAATCCAGTCTGCTTTTTGCTGCGCGTTGGTTTGACGAGATACACCTTCACTAATAATAAAGGAAATCCCATCTGTTAATGATTCGCGATATTCTTGCACTCGCTGATAATTAATAATTTGCACAAGCAAATACGCCATGAGAGCTACGATAGCAACCAGCACGACTAACCCTGCATAGATACGCAAGAATATACTGTGTTTGAACACTAAAAATGTCCCACTTTAACGAATCAAATAGATGACTTAGATACCATTGGTTTCTTTAACAAATAAATAGCCTTTGCTACGTACCGTTTTAATACGTTTTGGATTTTCAGGATCATCACCAATTTTTGGACGAATACGTGAAATACGTACATCAATTGAACGGTCTTGACCGTCATATTCGATACCACGTAAACGCTCAAAAATATCTTCACGCGATAAGATACGACCAGCATTTGAAGCAAGTAACCACAATAAATCATATTCAGCACTGGTGAAGTCAACCAATTCACCATTTAAAGTCACTGAGCGACCACCGTTGTCGATCACCAGATCATCAAATTCAATGCGCTGCGCAACGTCATCTTCTGGCGCCTTGTCGGTACGACGTAATAATGCACGGATACGTGCAAGTAAAACGCGTGGCTGAACTGGTTTTGCCACATAGTCATCTGCACCCATTTCCAGACCAAGCACTTGATCCATATCTTCTGTACGTGCAGTCAACATCAAAATCGGTTGATGGTAATGTGGACGAACTTCACGACAAATCGTTAAGCCATCAGCACCTGGAAGCATGACATCTAGCACCACCATATCGGGTTGTTCTGCAATAATACGGCGAATGGCACGGTTACCATCGGGCTCTACCCCAACCTCAAGACCATTACGAATCAGGTATTCTTGAGTTAAGCGAGCTAGACGCTCATCGTCTTCTACGATTAAAATTTTTGGTAACTTTTCTTCTTGGCTCATGGAGTGCCCCTTTATTTTGACGACTTAACGTATCCTTTAAAATCCAAGGGATACGCTCTGATATAGTTTGCAATATACACACGTTTACATTGTAAACAAGATCTTGTTCACCAAACTGATACATCAAAGTAGCATTTTGTTATACATTTTTTTAAGCACAAAATAAGCACTTTCTCGCGTTTGCTCTATATCCAACCAAAGCAAAGAAACGTTTCTTTACAAATTGATGTTTTTTCACGCCAAACCACTGCTTTCAACCGTTTATTTCTACTCCACACATCTCTTTTTCACTTATCCACAATGTTATCTATAAGTACTTAAACCGAGCTTTGTTATGCTATCGCCTTGTCTAATAAGGCTTAATACAAGAATCATAAAAAAGGGATTTTTTTAGCGACCATTTCAATACAAGAGCAATCGAAATTTTTAATAAAATGTCAATATTGATCTACCCCGAATTTTCCCGTATCTTGTGTTCAATTAATTTTTAAACCACTAGGTCTTGTGTTTAAACCTCAAACACTGTGGCATAAAAATTGCCCAGTTCAAATGGTCCATAGACATAAAAATAGATGACAAAATGGAGCTATGCTAGCATGAGCGTATCAAATTCAACCCCTGGTCAAATTCAGGTGATTAAACGCACTGGAGATGTTGCCAGCTTTGACGCAGAAAAAATCTCTGTTGCTATTGGTAAAGCATTTTTAGCTGTTGAGGGTCAACAAAGTGCTGACTCAAGCCGCATCCACGATCGTATTTCACAACTTACCGAGATGGTATTAAATACATTTACGCGTCGCTTACCTTCTGGCGGTACAATCCACATCGAAGAAATCCAAGACCAAGTTGAACTTGCGCTAATGCGTACAGGTGAACAGAAAGTTGCTCGTGCGTATGTCATCTACCGCGATCAACGTGCTGATGCACGTAAACAAGCCGGTGAAAACCATCACCCAACACTACAAATCACTGACGCCAATGGTCAGCTTCAACCGCTTGACATGCGTAAGCTTGAAGCAACAGTGACTAAAGCAGCTGAAGGTCTAGAAGGCATCAATGTTCAAGCGATCATTGATGAAACCATCAAAAACCTCTACAACGGAGTAAAAGCATCAGACATCGCAACAACGATGATGATGGCAACCCGTACACGTATCGAACAAGAACCAAACTATACCTACGTAACGGCTCGCTTACTGCGTGATGAATTGGTTGCAACAGGTTTAACTTTCCTTGGCTTGTCTGAAGACACTGTTGAAGGTGATGCTTTAGAAACCTTCCTGAAGAAAGGTATTGCATTAGACCTGCTTTCACCAGAGCTACTTAACTTTGATCTTGCTAAATTGGCGGCAGCGATTCAACCAGAACGTTCAAACCAATTTACTTACTTAGGTTTACAGACTTTATTTGACCGTTACTTCATCCACTCAGATGGCGTACGTTTCGAATTGCCACAATTATTCTTCATGCGCGTTTCGATGGGTCTTTCACTCAACGAAGCAAATCGTGAAGAACGTGCAATCGAGTTCTACAACCTATTGTCGAGCTTCGATTACATGGCATCTACGCCTACCCTATTTAACTCAGGTACGCTACGTCCACAGTTGTCTAGCTGTTACTTGACTACGATTGATGATGACCTATATGACATTTATGGCGCTATGCGTGATAACGCAATGTTGTCTAAATGGGCAGGCGGTCTAGGTAATGACTGGACGCCAGTTCGTGCCTTGAACTCATATATCAAAGGGACAAATGGTAAGTCACAAGGTGTCGTTCCATTCCTTAAAGTGGCGAACGATACTGCTGTTGCGGTAAACCAAGGTGGTAAGCGTAAAGGTGCAGTCTGTGCATATCTTGAAACTTGGCACTTAGACATCGAAGAGTTCCTAGAGCTACGTAAAAACACCGGTGATGACCGTCGCCGTACGCATGACATGAACACAGCAAACTGGGTTCCTGACTTATTTATGCAACGTGTTTTTGAAGATGCAGAATGGACACTGTTCACGCCGTCTGAAACACCAGACCTACACGACTTAACAGGTGCAGAATTCGCTGAGCGTTATGCACACTATGAAGCAATTGCAAAAGAAACAAACATGTTGCACAAGAAAATCCGTGCAAAAGATTTGTGGCGCAAAATGCTGTCGATGTTGTTTGAAACTGGTCACCCGTGGATCACATTCAAAGACGTATGTAACTTACGTTCACCACAACAACACGTTGGTGTAGTTCACTCTTCTAACTTGTGTACAGAAATCACATTAAACACAAGCAAAGATGAAATCGCGGTATGTAACTTAGGTTCGATCAACCTTGTACAACACGTTCAAGGTGGTGTGTTAGACCGTGAAAAGCTTGCACGTACAGTAAAAACAGCGGTTCGTATGCTCGATAATGTAATCGACATTAACTACTATGCAGTTCCTCAAGCGAAAAACTCAAACTTGAAACACCGCCCAGTGGGTATGGGTATCATGGGCTTCCAAGATGCGCTATATGAAATGCAACTGGCTTATGGTTCTGATGCCGCAGTAGACTTTGCTGATGAGTCGATGGAAGTGATCAGCTACTATGCGATCCAAACATCAAGCGATCTCGCACTTGAGCGTGGCACTTACGAAACATTTAAAGGTTCACTATGGGATCAAGGGATTCTACCAATTGACTCACTTGACCTTGTTGCAAAATCACGCCCTGAGCGTATGTTTGAAGTTGACCGTACTCAACGTTTGGACTGGGACACTTTACGTGCCAAAGTTCAAAAAGATGGTATGCGTAACTCAAACGTGATGGCCATTGCACCGACTGCAACCATCTCAAACATTTGTGGTGTTTCTCAGTCGATTGAACCAACATTCCAAAACTTATATGTAAAATCTAACCTGTCAGGTGAGTTCACTGTGATCAACCCGTACCTCGTACGTGCGTTGAAAGACCGTGGTCTGTGGGATTCTGTGATGGTCAATGACCTGAAACACTTCGAGGGTTCAGTTCAGAAAATTTCGCGTATTCCTGAAGAGCTTAAAGCGATCTTCGCGACTGCGTTTGAAGTTGAGCCACGCTGGATTGTGGATGCTGCATCACGTCGTCAAAAATGGATTGACCAAGCACAATCTCTGAACCTTTACATCTCTGGTGCAAACGGTAAGAAACTTGACTTGACCTATAAAATGGCTTGGTTACGCGGTTTAAAAACGACGTATTACCTCCGTGCTTTAGGTGCAACATCTGCTGAAAAATCAACTATTAACACGGGTGCATTGAATGCAGTAAAACCTGCAACTGTAACGGCAGCGCCTGTTGCAGCAGTTGCTCAGGAAGTTAAACCAGAAGTGGTTGCTGAGGATGAAGGCTTCGGTCAAGCAGCTCCAGTGCCAATGGCATGTTCAATTGACAATCCAGACTGTGAGGCTTGTCAGTAATAACCTCCCCTAACCCCTCCTAAAAGGAGGGGAATTACACCAAACTTATTGAGGTGTAAAGTCCCTCTTTCATAAAGAGGGATTTAGGGAGATTAAAAAGTTAAAGATACCCAAGGAAATTACCATGCTCCATATGACACATAACTACATGTTAGGTCTTACAGCCTTGGTGCTTTCCTTTGTGGTTTTGTTTTACATGCCAATCGCCTATTTTTGGGTGAAAGTCAATCAAGCTAAAAAGCGAAAGCAAAATAAGTCATGAGAATCATGCTCTAGACATCATTTTAGAGTAACGATTGGCAAAACTTAATTTTGCTTTCACAAATTAAGCGTATAGTAGGACATCTCAGCTTTGCTGGATGTCAATAAAAGATATAAAGCAACGTAGAGAGAATTGATATGTCTATCCTAAGTTGGGACGATTTCGAAAATGATTCGCAAAAACCGGCTGCACCTGAACACAAGTCTGCGCCCGTCGAACCGCAAAAAGCGGCTAATCCGCAGATGGTATCTACTGCAGAGCAACCACAGAAGAATGTGGCAACTACACAATCCGCTTCAGCCCCTCGAAGCGGATCAACAAATCCAGCCGATCCGTTGGCAAGAGCATCTCACGCCTTAGAAAGCTTAGATGTTGCTCCAGGTCTAGAAGAACTAGAAATGGGTGCGCAACGTGTACAAGTTGACGACAAGGCGATGATTAACTGTCGTGCTGACCTCAACCAACTTGTACCGTTCAAATATGAATGGGCTTGGCAAAAATATCTAGATGGTTGCGCAAACCACTGGATGCCACAAGAAGTAAACATGAACCATGACATCGCGCTTTGGAAGTCTGAAAATGGCTTAACTGAAGACGAACGCACGATTGTTATGCGCTCACTTGGTTTCTTCTCTACTGCCGACTCATTGGTTGCTAACAACTTGGTTCTCGCGATTTACCGTCATATTACCAACCCTGAATGCCGCCAGTACATTTTGCGTCAAGCGTTTGAAGAAGCAATTCACACACATGCTTACCAATACTGTATCGAATCTTTGGGGATGGATGAAGGTGAAGTCTTCAACATGTACCGCGAAGTACCAAGTGTTGCACGTAAAGCAGCTTGGGGCCTCAAATATACTCAGTCTTTAAGCGACCCTTCGTTCAAAACAGGCACACCTGAAAACGATCAGATTTTGCTTCGTAACTTGATCGCATTCTACTGCGTACTGGAAGGAATTTTCTTCTACTGTGGCTTCAGCCAAATCTTGTCAATGGGCCGTCGTAATAAGATGAATGGTGTTGCTGAGCAATTCCAATACATCTTACGTGATGAGTCGATGCACTTGAATTTTGGTATAGATATGATTAACCAAATCAAGATTGAAAATCCTCACCTCTGGACAGCCGAATTCCAAGAAGAAATCATTCAAATGATTCTTGAAGGCACGATGCTTGAAATTGAATACGCACGTGACACGATGCCACGCGGTGTATTGGGTATGAATGCAGCAATGATGGAAGAATACTTAAAATTCATTTGTAACCGTCGTTTAGCGCAGCTTGGTTTACCAGAGCAGTTCGCTGGTGTAAACAATCCATTCCAGTGGATGTCTGAAATGATGGACTTACGTAAAGAGAAGAACTTCTTCGAAACACGTGTAACGGATTACCAAACGGGGGGAGCTTTGAGCTGGTAAAATAAAACAGCTATTAAAGTTTTCTTAAAAAAATAGAGCCTCTTGGCTCTATTTTTTTAAGTATAAAATCCAATGCTTATCTTTTAATAAACATTTCTAATATCAAGTACCCCATTTAGATTTTTCTGCATAAAGCTCAACCAATAACACAGATAGAATTTCATCATTCAATATAAATAGATTTTAAAATACCGCCCAACTCAACTCTAAATAAACTTGTAATAATCAAGTTTTAACAAGGCCACCAAAATAGACTTTCCTTTTGGAGGAATTTCACAAAAAGAACAATGGTTTTCTTGTGAGCCCTTAAACTATCAAATAAAAGTTTAAGAGTATTAAATAAGTCTTGAAATAAATACTATATTTTGAAAGAACTTAGGTAGCAAAAGCATTGAATTTTACATTTTAGAAATTGGTTCCATTAAAAAATAAAACATTTTTATGAATTCTGAATTCCTTTTGGCAACATTAAACATTCAGCCAATAAAAAAGCCCTTAAACATTGAGTTTAAAGGCTTTTTTAGATTCCGACGGATTACTTCGGAAAGAATTTTGGTGGGGTGGCGACAATTGAACAAAGATATTAAACAATTGTTTTTAAATTATTTTTTAAATATAAAAAATCAAGGGATACACACAGGGATACAAGTTAATCTTTGCTATGTACTTTAAAATAAATTTATTCATGCTCTGACATCAGAGTACATATATCGTATTTATCCGAATATTTAAATTTATTCTCTGCTCTAACTTCACATGATTAAAAGTTTGCTCTAACATTTAATTAAATAATTCTAGAAATTTATACTTCATTAAAGGAATTGATAATGAAATTAAAATTATTATTTGTTAGTTCTATATTTCTTTTGGGGTGTTCTGACCCTAATAGCAAAGCAGTATATGGTGAAAGTGGCTTGCCGAAAAATTGTAGAGCCCTAGTCCAAGCAAATATAGATAGATATAACGAACTCGATAAATCAGTTGAGAACTATGAAGAAGCTGTCAAAGAGATTGATGGGTTATTTGACTCGCTTTCCCGCAACTGTGGAGCAAATGGACATGCATGGGGTGAGAGCTAAGCAAAATGGAAATTGTTAATTTTTATAAAAGAAACTAAATATTTGCTAGAGGAAGTATATGACTATAATAGGTTGGATTATTTTTGGAGCTTTGGCTCTTTATTTTTCAAATGCACATGACAAAAAAATGAATGAAAATTTCACGAATTTTCTTATAAGATTTGATCAACTTGATGCAAAAATTCAATCGCTTGAATTTGATAATGACACTAAGGACGAAACTATCAAAGATTTATATGAAATGATTGACTCTTTAAAAGACAGAATTTATGAACTTGAAAAACCATATCGAGAAAGCTTTTTTGATGATTAAAAGTGGAATAATTAAGACTATTTTTAAAAGCTCTAATACAAAATTTTTACATTGATTGTTCTTACAAAATTTAACATTTTGTATGGAGTTTGGATATTCATGTTCGTAACGCTCCGAAAACTCTTTTTTATGGACTCCGAAAATAAGAAACAGATAAGGTTTTTCTGACATCCAACATGTGTATAAATTCCTTTTTTAAATACTCCGAAAATTACTATAGGGTATGGTTACGGTAAGGTTTTATCGGTATCTAGAGATAGCCGAAAACTCCCAATACCGAAAGATTTTGTTGGAATCCATAAAGCGTCATAAATCCGTTTTTAAGGGCGTTTTTATAAAGTGAAAGTGTTTTCTTTTTTGGACTCGAAAGCTCAATGTATCTCTAAGATTTTTATGACATCAGCACTATTTTTTCAGTCTCTAAAAGAATGAAGTGAATTTATGAACACGTTAGGAGCAAGATTTTCGGCTATCAATAAGCCAATTAACGCACCATTTTGTGTATATGCACTTTTCCGCCATACCCTACCACCTCCCTTGAATAGCTTATATGCGTGATTTAAAGCCTTTTATGGCACTTTTTCATTTACTGATTAAAAACATAGGGAACTAAATTATTAACCACAAGAATTTCTAAAATTACTTTTCCATAAACACGAGGTGACAAAACCGACAAAACTATTAAGTAATGTCAGTTTTGGCAGTGCTACTTGAGGGAAATGTAAACTTTAGGATTAATCAAATAGCGTTTACTGGGTCGCCCACCTTTTACAGTTGATTCAATTTCTTGCTCATTCAGCCAACCATAATCGACTAATAATTCAAGGGTATCATTTACGGCATTTAGCTCGGTTAAACCTTTCCAACCTTTACGATGTACCTCCCTTGCACTAAATCCATCCACACGCCATGAGTCTGATTGATTCAGCCTTTCCAACTTCTTGGCTAATGCACTCGCTTTAAACGTAGCTGAATGTAAAACCATGCCATAGATGCGCCGTGCATGACTTTCCAAGTAATCACACCATTTAATCGCCATTTCTACACAATTAAGACTTACACCGCCAACACTCACACCTAATTGCACAGAATCTATAAGATGGAAAATTAAAGCCAAAGCGGGCATCAGTTTTCCAAACTTCGATAAATGCTCTTGAATGATTGTATGTTCTTCATTGGGTATCGTTTGGCTATTTAACTTTGTTGACCATGTTTTATAGGTTTGCTGTGCTTCTGTGGTGAAACGAAAATAAGGTCTAGCATTAAAATCATCACTTGGCTTTGCACCTAATTTCGTTAGCTCATATTCATTCAATCCATCAAGCTGTTTAAATAGGTTAAATACTGCTTCTTTAGCATCTTTATCGCTCTTAATATCTGCATATTGCCATTCGGCTAAATCGGGATAAATGAGTAATTGAAAACGCTGTAACAAGCCGTCATTGCCCATACCATGAATGGTCTTTTCTAAATAGCTCATGAGTTTGTCAGGCTGTATCCCACCTAAAACAGAAAGGCAGTGGTTTTGAATGTATCCTGAGCCTCGTGTAATACGGTCAAATTGATATGAACCTGTGCCGTTCCATCCCTCAAGATAGAATGCTCGTCCTGTATCAGTATCATTTTGATCTAATGAACTGAGTAAGCCGATAAGTTCATCACGGATGACCAATATTCCATTTGGGTTACTTCGTTCTAAATCTGCCAATGCTTCGGGTGAACTATCATTTGTGAAATAGCGTTTTAAAACAGGTTTCTTATTCACCTCTGTTTGCATTTCTGCAATATCTTGAGCAAATTTTAATTTCTCTTGTTCGTTTGTCGCTTTATCTAGTTTTCGAGCAAGGTCTTTTTCGGTAGATCTAAAAACAATAGCTTTGGCTATATTTTCCTTTTGCTCAGATTCAAATTGCTCTTTTGCCTGTAAAACAAGTCGGTCTAAATGTCGTGTCCCTGCACTAATTGCGGGTGATTTTTTACTACTGGGTGGCGCAATAATTCCCCCCCATAAGTTAGGCACGATTGCATAATCATCTAACTGTTTAGGCTTAATTGCGACTCTTGCGCCAATCAATGCGCCTAGTGAAGTAAGTAGGCACACGGCGACTAAATCAAAAGTCATGTTATCCGCTCGTTTGGCTTCATCTGCACAATATTTATAAACCTCAAGCGGAAGCATATCTTCTGTGATTTTCTTTACAGGCAATAATTCAGATTTTATTTGTTTGGGTTCTTTCCAAGCTTCCTGAAATACAGGTAATTCTTGTATTGCATTATCAATAAACGACTGCACCTCATGCGCCATTTCATATTGGGATATTTCCATAAAATTTCCATCATTTCGATATTGGTCTATAAGCTGTACTTTTTTGCTTTGCTCAATTTCACGTAATAAATCTTTATTTTGTGGTCGAGTTGGTAGGTATAGCTGTCTATAGCCTGCATTCCACAATTGATTTATGACTGCTTCAATGTTGTTTACATCAACCTGTTTTAAAGTCAGATTCTTTGTTCTGCATAAATCAGGAAGCACAACCAATACAGTGCTGTAATGTGTTTGAGCAAGTTTGAAAAATGCGCCTAGCTCATAACAAATAACGACTGGTTTATCTTTTCTAAGTTCGCCGTAATAAGCAAAGCCATGAGCGGAACCATCAGGCAATATTTGAATTTTTTGTTCATGTTGCAAGACAACGCATTGAATCAGTTTCAATTGCCCATTGTAGATAGGCAGTATCATCGGGCTTTTGTATTTCATACCATCTATATCAATGACTGTATTATCAATATAGATGGGTTGTTGAGGGCTACCGTTTGATTCAATGACAGGGTGACGCATAAATGCGCCGTCCTGTGGATTAAGTCTTATACAATTTGCTAAAATATCTTTAGGCTGTTCCAAGCTAGGGCTTTCATGAGTAACGGTCATGTTTAGCCCCCTATAAGCTCATATCGAGCATGTGTGCCTATCCCTGAATCATTATCCTCGTCATGGGTTTTAATGTTGTAACCTACACAACGTAATTCAAAAATTACTGCACTGAGTCGATAGCAATTACATAGTGCAATCGCTTCTCGCTGGGTGATGGTTTTACCTTGTTGCAAATGTTGAAGAATATTCGCTTTATGAGTGATGCGCATAAATTAAACCTCCTCTGCTATAAGGCTTAACTTTTGCTTTTCGTGCCATGCCATAAGTTCGGCATAATCGAAGAACACTGCACTTTGCTTACTTTCACCCATTTTGATTGCTTTGGGAAAAGTTTCATCTGTGCGCTGTAAATGTCGGAGCTTTTCACGGCTGATATCTAAAAGTTCACAAGTTTTTTTGAACTGTAGTCGTAATGGTGTAATAGTCATAAAAATGCCCATATATGAAAAGATATAGGCAATTGTGGAATTATTAAGTTTTTAATATGTTGAAATCGAATAGAGATTATTTTTCATCGTTTTTTATTTACGATGTAATAAAAAAATCCAGATTCATTACTTTTTGAATTTAAAAGATTTTTTGATAACGGAATAATAGTTTCCTTCAATTGCTTCCCTGAAAATTGCCCTTGCGGATATAAAAATAACGCCAAGGTATCATATAGGACATGGTGATTAGTAATAGCTTGCCATATAAGTAAGTCCATGACCTGTAATATACGGAAATTTATAAGTTTAGCTATATAGGATTTAGTCTTTGAGTAAACAGGCTTCTGATTTTGAGTTTCTCTTAATTCTACCAACTGATTTTTAAACTCTTCAATTATTGCATCATCCGAAAAGTCTAAATTAATATATATATTCGGCATTTTTATATAATCATCTAAATTTCGTGGAAAAACGTCAAAAAATGGATTTATAGATTTGAAATTATGATAGTTTTTGTGATTCATAATGGGGGTGATAATGGGAGAGTCATCAAAATTGAATCCGGGGAAGATCGTAAAATCTGAGCTTTGATAGTTCAATTTTTTGCCGTCGGGTGTATCCTGCCATTGATGTGTTGTAAAACTCAAAATGTTACGAACAATAGAATCTCGTTCTTCTTGAATTATCTCATTTTTAGTTTTTGGAGGTGATGGTTGTAGTATTTTTTTTACCCCATTAACTGTAATACTCCGTGTAATTTCAACTGTAATGACTTTTTTCTTATCATTTTTTTTATTCAGTCTTTTACTTTTCTTTTTATCTCGAGTGTAATCATCCTCAATAATGTAGGTGTTATTGAGTACGTGTTGAACTCTTGAATACAAGCTATGTCTTTTACCTATTTCTTTTTTTAGTTTATGTTTGGATAACTCTTTGTAAAAATCATCATATCTTTGATTACTTAAAAAACTTGGTATGTCACCAATATTTTTAATCCTTTTCATTATGCCTCCCACAGCATCCCTAAAAATAGCTAAGCCAATCAAATTGGGTATTCGACTTTCACTCCGTCGAGCTAGGCTTAACAAACTAAATATAAACGATATTTAATTAAATTAGTGCAAATTTTGTCATTTAGCTTTTTTAAACTGAATAATGCTTTGATCTGCTATTTCTTCTAAATGATTCGCATACCATTGCATCATATTTGCTCTGTCCTGTAGATATTGAGCTTTGTTATAAACACCCGCCACACCGTCTTTTACATGCGCTAAAGCCGATTCAATATGACGCTCATCAAAACCACGATTATTTAAAAGCGTACTCGCAATATGTCTAAATCCATGCGGTGTCTGTCTACCCTCATACCCCATACGGCGCAAAGCCATAATAAAAACCGTGTCAGACTTTGGCTTACTTTTATCGGAACGACTTGGAAATAAAAATTCTGAGTTTGTGTCATAGGTTTTTAATTCTTGAAGAATGGCTATTGCTTGCTTTGATAAAGGTACAACATGCTCACGGCGTTTCTTCATACGTTCTTCAGGAATATTCCAAAGGGCATTGTCAAAATCAAACTCATCCCATTTTGCACCACGTAACTCACTAGGACGACAAAACAGCATTGCCAAAAGCTGTAAACCCATACGCACGTCCATAGTCGGATAATTATTTATCGCTCTAAGCAATGCAGGAAGTTCTTTTTCATCCACATGGGCCATATTGGTTTTTTTACCTTGCTCAAGGTATTTCTGAATACCCTCTAGAGGATTGTAATCAATACGACCTGTGACTTTTGCAAAATCATAAATATCACGACACATTGCACGAATACGATTTACTTGCTCATAGATGCCTTTTTCTTGTTGTATCCCTTTTAACAAATTCATCCATTCAATCGGTTTTATTGTGGTGTACAAGCGTTTGCCAAAAATAGGAAATATATGTTTTTCCAATGCACCTTTATTTCGGGTCATCGTATCAGCTACCCATGAATTGAGTTTCGTGTCTAACCACTCACGAGCCAATAATTCAAAAGTTGCATTATTTTGCTCAAGTTCTTGCTGTTTTCTTTCCTGTTTAGAAATGATTGGATTTTCACCTCTAGATACATCATCTAAAAGTTCTTTGGCTTTCTTACGTGCTAACTGCCCGCTTATTTCAGGATAACCACCTAAACCAAGCCATGACCATTTACCATCAGGCTTTTTATATCTCAACTGCCAAGACTTATTACCATCAGGCTTTACTCGAATATATAAGCCATTGCCATCAAGCTCACGATATTCTTTAGCTTCTGCTTCAAGGTTCGCTAGTGCGGTATCAGATAAAGGACGGCGTTTTATTTCAGTTCTTTTCATTAGCCTTGTATCCCTTGAATTCAATTTTTCTTCAAGGATACACGTAGGGATACATGGGATGCAATACTATATGCTTTTATGTTTGGGTATATCTAGGCAAGAAAAAAGGCTTAAACCCTTAAGATTTAAGCCTTTCCGTTTTATATTCAGTTATATTTCGTCATATAAAACTAGGTATTTGGTGGAGGTGGCGGGAGTTGAACCCGCGTCCGCCAGCACTACGCTCGAGAATACTACATGCTTAGATATCGTCTACTGTTTTAACTCTTTGTGACCCGACGAACAGGGTACAAATCGCGATCCTCTTAATTTAGTACAAAACCCCGAGGCTTGGTTTTATACGGACTTGTGTGCGTGCGCTTCAGTCGGACTCTCTAACCACAAGTATTCGGAGAGGCGGACAAGCTGCCCTTAGGCAGCTAGAGCGTATGATTCGTCGTTTGCGACTAAAAAATGCAAATTTGATTTACGAGAGAAAATGCGCTCTCGACATGCATCTATGAGTTTCATCACCAGCGTCGAAGCCAGAAACACCCCCAAAGTAGCGTCAATCATAGCATAGTTGCCAGAAAATACGATCTATTTTCTAAACAAACACACATATTGATGCGCTTAATTACATAATTGCGTTAATATTTTGGTTTTCAAGTCCAACAATAAAATAATTTATGAGCTACTTACTTGCACTCGACCAAGGAACCACTTCGAGTCGTGCCATTATTTTCAATGAACAAGGTCAAGTTCAGGCAACGGCACAACGCGAAACACGCATACACACCCCTCAATCTGGCTGGGTTGAACAAGATGCCCAAGAGATTTGGAGCTCACAAATTGCCGTTGTACAGCAAGCACTCGCCTCGGCTCGCATCCTTGCCAAAGACATTCAAGCCATTGGTCTCACCAACCAAAGAGAAACGACTGTCGTATGGGATAAACGCACAGGGCAACCACTTGCACCTGCCATTATTTGGCAAGATCGTCGTGCTTTTGAATGGTGCAACCAACTCCTTCAGCAAAACATGAGCCACAAAATTCAATCCAAAACAGGGCTTCGAATTGATCCTTATTTTAGTGCTGGAAAATTGGTATGGTTACTTGAACATGTCAACGGTCTCCGTAAATTGGCGACAGCAGGTCATGTAGCTTTTGGTACCATTGACAGTTGGCTCATTTGGAATCTGACTCAAGGCGCAAATCACGTCATCGAAGTTAGTAATGCATCTCGTACCATGCTGATGAATTTGAGTACCCAGCAGTGGGATGAAGAGCTATTAGAACTCTTTAATATTCCATCTACACTACTTCCTCAAATTATCAATTCAGATACCTATGTGGCCGATACTGCAACAGGACTACTTGGAGCCAATATTCCAATTACAGGGATTTTAGGTGACCAACAGTCTGCGCTGTTTGGCCAGTCTTGCTTTGAAAGTGGTACAGCTAAAAATACCTATGGCACGGGTTGTTTTATGTTGTTCAATACGGGGGACACCGTTCAGTACAGTAAAAATAAACTGCTTTCTACACTTGGCTGGAAAACGCAAAATCAAACCACTTATGCCTTAGAGGGTAGCGTATTTATGGCAGGAGCAATTGTGCAGTGGCTACGAGATAATTTAGGCATTATTCAAAAAAGTGGCGATGTCGAAAAGCTGGCTTGTACAGTTAAGGATACCGATGGCGTTATCCTTGTCCCTGCTTTTACTGGACTTGGTGCGCCACATTGGGACAGTGAAGCTCGTGCATTACTATGTGGAATGTCACGTGGAACCAACAAAGCCCATATTGCACGTGCAGCTTTAGAATCTATTGCCTTCCAAGTCTCAGATGTACTGACCGCCATGCAAGCCGATATTCAGCAACCACTCAAAGAATTACGTGTCGATGGCGGTGCGAGTCAAAATGATATGCTTATGCAGTTTCAGGCAGACATTTTAAATGTGCCTGTTTTACGCCCTAAAATGCAAGAATCTACAGCATGGGGAGCTGCTGCCATGGCAGGTTTAAGGTCTGGTATCTTTTCTAACTTAGATGAAATTGCACAGTCTTGGCAACTTGAGCGTGCATTTGAACCCCAAATGAGCTCAGATCAACGTGATTTTCACTTACAGCAATGGCAGTCTGCATTAGAACGTGCAAAGTCTGAAATTTAATTCCTAATTCTATCGAATAAAATCTAGGGTTGAAAAAGAACATGCCAGTCAGTTCCTTAACTGACTGGCATGTTCTTTTTCAAGTGAATTTTTATGGTCTCAGTGTGCATGCCCTCCACCACCGACACCCAATTTAGGTTTAGGGCAAAGCCAAATAATGGCAGCAGCGAAAAGAAATACTAATGCTAAGATCAGAAAAATATAGTTTGCGGATAAGGTTAATGCTTCTTTATCGACTAGACTCGAAATATAAGCTAAAGCACTCTCCGAACTCATCCCCTGCTGTATTAACAGGGATTGGGTCTGGTCTGTATGTAAACTACCTACCATTTCACTACGTGCAACTTTAGTGTGGTCATCCCAAATGGTAACAGCAACTGATGCCCCAATTGCCCCTGCCATGGTTCTTAAAAAGTTCATTAAACCTGCGGCAGATGCCATTTCATGTGGCAACACAGACGATAATGCCATATTCGACAGAGGAATAAAGAAGAAAGGCACAGCAAAACCTTGCAAGATTTGTGGTAATGCCAATGCGAAAAAGTCTGCGTCTGTGGTCCAGAATGAACGCATCAACGTCACCCCACCCAAGATACTCAAACCAAAACTCGCCAGTGCTCGTTGGTCATATTTGGTTGCTAGCTTTGCCACAACTGGCGACATGGTTAAACTACCAAACCCCATAGTTGCAGTTAAATAACCTGCCCAAGTTGCGGTATAACCCAAATTGATCTGTAGCCACTGCGGAATCAGCACAATACTGCCGAAAAAAGCACCAAAACCAAAGGCCAATGCTAAAACAGAAATAGTAAAACTACGGTATCTAAAGATTTGGATATTCACCACTGGATGTCGTTCGGTCAGCTCCCAAATGGTAAAGATCACCAGACCAATCACAGCGGTTAAAGCCAATACCACAATCACAGGGCTATTGAACCAGTCACGTTCATGCCCCAGATCGAGCATGAGTTGTAATGCCCCAATCCAAAGCACCAATAGCAATAAGCCCCCCATATCAATTTTCAGTTTTGCTGTTGCTGTTTCTGCTGGTTTTAATAAACGCATTGCTGCAAATGCACAGAAAATACCGACTGGAATATTGATAAAGAAAATCCAATGCCATGACATGTTGTCACTGATAGTTCCGCCTAAAATTGGACCCAGAATTGGACCAACCACTGTCGTCATTGCCCACATACCCATCGCTTGAGATTGTTTCTCAGGAGGGAAAATTCGCATCAGCAACATCTGACTAAGTGGCATGATCGGACCACCAAATAGACCTTGACCGATTCGGCAAAAAACCAACATTTCTAAACTGGTTGATAAACCACACAGTACTGAAAATACCGTGAAGCCTATTAGGCTTAAAATGAAAATTTTGACCCCACCGAAACGACCTGCAAGCCATCCCGTTAAAGGAACGCATATTGCCTCAGCCACAGCATAGGAGGTGATCACCCATGTCCCTTGCGAACTCGATACAGCAAGGCTTCCCGTAATATGAGGCACAGAGACATTGGCAATCGTCATATCTAGCACGACCATAAAGTTGGCCAAAGCAAGAACAAAGGCTGCCAGCATGAGGCGACCACCTTTTAAGTCGCCATAGGGAACGTAGCTATTCATAAGCAACTACTTCGATTTCAAGTCGATTTGAGCTTCCATAGATAAGCCAACACGTAAAGGGTGCTCAGTCAGTTCTTTCGGGTCAAGTTGGATACGCACAGGCAAGCGCTGTACGACCTTGATCCAGTTTCCTGTCGCATTTTGAGCAGGAATCAATGCAAAGGCAGAGCCCGTACCGCCTGAAAAGCCCAAGACTGTGCCATGAAATTCAACCGAATCCCCATATAAGTCTGAGGTTAAAATAGCCTTTTGACCTGGACGTACATTTTCAAGCTGACTTTCTTTAAAATTCGCATCGACATATAACTGTGAAATAGGAACCAACATCATGAGCACTGAACCCGGTGCCACACGTTGTCCAACTTGGATTTTCCGGCTTGTCACCACACCATCAAAAGGCGCTTTTATTTCTGTACGTTCTAGGTCTAACAAAGCTTGTTTTAATTTTGCTTGTGCCACTAAAACATCAGGCATCGAGTTTTCATTGCTACCCTGAATTAAGGCTTCATTGGCAGCCAAATTGCTTTGTGCCGCTTTTTGGCTCGACTTTGCTTGAGCTAAACCAGCCTGTGCCAAGTTATAGCCGGCTTGCGCATTATTGAATGTGGCTTGTGCAGTACTCAACTCTTCTTTGGAAATTGCCCCTGTTGCACTCAACTGCTGGCGACGGTTCAAGTCATCCTGTGCTTTATTTAGCTCAGCTTGGGCTTTAGCCACTTGCGCTTCAGCACTGTGAATGGCGTCATCACTCACAAAGACTTGCGAGTTTAAAGAGCTACTGTTGGCGGCACTTTGTTTATATTGGCGCTGTGCTTTAAGTAATTCAGCTTGAGCTTGGGCTACAGCAATTTCAGCATCACGATGATCCACTAAAACCAGCACATCACCTTTTTTCACATTCTGAGTATCACTGACCAAGACTTTTTCAACTTGACCTGTCACCATAGAGGTAATGGATGCCGTTTCTGCACCCACATAAGCATTGTCTGTAGAAACTGAATGTTGAAAAAACAGTTTCCAAACCAAGTATAAAACGGCAGCAATAATCAGAATTAGAGCAACAAAAGTTAAACTTTTCTTCCGTTTTGCTTTCAGTGTTTGATCACTAATTTGATTGGCTGTATCAGTATCTGGTAGTGTATTTGAGGCATCTGTCATTGATTTTTCCTAAATCTAACAGACTTGGTCAGCCGGCATCATCCCTTCTAAAGGGACATCAGACAAAAAACTTGTCTGCATTGGTGTCGATGAGAAAGTCACTATAAAATTTGATGCATTTTACGATTAGATAATCATATTTTGAGAATATAATTTGTAACTGCACAGTCTTTTTTAGTTTTTAGCACCCAACTTCCTGCTGAGTGCTATAAATTTCACTTAATTATTAATCATTTAGTCATATAGACCTAATATGCATACGAAGCAATAGCTGTTGCAATCGCTCGATCTTCATCATTCACCATAGTCATACGCATCGTACAACCTTTACGCCCCAATCTCAGGGTTTCAGCACGTGCAATAAAATATTTTCCACGTCCCGGCGCAAGATAATCAACCCGCATATCTACTGTCGCTAAACGTGATACTTTTTTGATGGTATCTGCAATCGTGTCAGGTTCGGCTTTTTTATACAGCTCCCCCATCGCCACAATACCACCAACACTATCCAAAATCGTTGCAGCCACGCCACCATGTAAAATTTGGAACGCGACATTACCAATTAAGTAATCCTGCATATCTATATAGGCTTCAATCTGTCCATTGACTACACGCATGCTCATACTGTTGTGCTTAAAAAATGGCGATGCATTAAAAGCCTTGACCAATTGCTCAAAAACCACATCAATATCCACTTTCGCTCCTAAGTGTATGCTGCCCGTCCAGCTTTTTTCACCACTATTCATAACACCCTGCTTTAGCATGCAAACAATAAAAACCTATCCAAATCTGCCCAAAACCACCAGATAGGTCTACAATACTGACCTAGTTTAATACTGATTATCGAGATTTTTATGACCTATACGTTCAATCGTCCCGCGTTTCCCGCTACTCGCATGCGTCGTATTCGTAAAAATGAACATCTGCGCTCTATGGTCCGTGAGACTCATTTAACGCCAGATCATCTCATCTATCCAGTATTTGTCCTGCCAGGACAGAAGCAAACCCAAGATATTCCCAGTATGCCAAATATTCAGCGCTTATCTGCTGACTTACTTGTAAAAAAGGCGGAGCGTTTACTTGAACTTGGTGTATCGAAACTCGCACTATTTCCAGTGACTCCTCAAGAAGATAAAAGCCTCAGTGCCGAAGCAGCATGGCGTGAAGATGGTTTGGTTCAAAACACGCTACGTCTGCTCAAAAAAGAATTGCCTGAAATGGTGCTGATTACCGATGGTGCACTTGATCCATATACCACGCATGGTCAAGATGGCATTATTGATGAAACAGGTTATGTACTCAATGACGAAACCGTTGCGGCACTGATTAAACAAGGCTTAAGTCATGCTGAAGCGGGTGCTGATATTTTCGCACCCAGTGACATGATGGATGGTCGTATCGGCGCCATCCGTCAAGCCTTTGAAGCCAATGGCCATATCTACACCTCGATCATGGCCTATTCAGCAAAATATGCATCAAGCTTCTATGGTCCTTTCCGCGATGCAGTCGGTTCATCGAGCAACCTTAAAGGTGGCAACAAATACAACTATCAAATGGATGTCGGCAACCGCGCAGAAGCCTTACATGAAATCGCCCTTGATATTCAAGAGGGCGCGGATATGGTAATTGTCAAACCGGGTATGCCGTATTTGGACATTGTTCGTGAAGTCAAAGACACTTTTGGTGTTCCGACTTTCGTTTACCAAGTCAGTGGTGAATATGCCATGCTTGCCGCAGCCATTCAAAATGGTTGGTTATCCGACAGCGTGATTATCGAATCACTGATGAGTTGCCGCCGCGCAGGTGCCGATGGCATCTGGACCTATTTTGCAGAAGAAGCGGCACTCAAACTGAAAGACATGAAGTAAAAGAAATACACCAGAAGGATTGAGTTGCAATGCATATTGCCATTATTGGTGCAGGTATCAGTGGATTACTGACAGCGCTTGAGCTGATTGAACACGGTTGTTCAGTGGAGATTTTTGACCAACAACAAGCAGGACAAGCGGCCTCATGGGCAGGTGGGGGTATTCTCTCTCCGATGTACCCGTGGCGCTATCCACAAAGTGTCAATGACCTCGCCAAATATGGCAAAAGCATGTATCAAGCATGGAATGAAAAAATTAGCCCCGTTTCAGGGATAGATTTTGAAATCCATGAAACAGGTATGCTAATTTTTGACGAAGCTGATTTTGATATTGGTCTAAATTATAAAGAACAACATCAGGAACCGATGCAGCAGTGTGAACTTTTACAACGCACGCAACTGGAACAGATCAATCCACGTATTTCAACGCGCTTTCAACAAGCCATCCATTTTCCACAGTTGGCTAACGTCCGCAATCCCCGACTGCTCAAGTCGATTGTGGAATATCTCAAACAGCTATCACAAGTCACTTTCCATGAGCAAGCATGGGTACATAGGTTTGACATAGTCAATCAGCAAGTTCAAGGGGTAAAAACTGCTGATGGTCAACGTTATCATGCAGATCATGTGGTGATTGCAACAGGCGCATGGTCACAGCACTGGTCCGAACAACTCCAATGCAGCATTCCAGTGAACCCCGTACAAGGGCAAATGTTGCTGTTTAAAACCCCTGAAAACTGGCTCCCAACAATGTGTATGAATCAGGTCATGTATCTGATTCCACGTTTAGACGGTCATATCGTTTGTGGCTCAAGCATGGCGGATGTCGGTTTTGACCAACGCCCCTCCCTACAAACCCAACAAAATATTTATAAAGCCTGCTTGGACATGGTGCCAGAACTGGCTGATTTCCCAATTGTGAAGCATTGGGCAGGTCTACGCCCAAGTTCACCAACAGGCGTCCCTTATATCGGAGCATTTCCTGAAATTTCCAATCTTTGGGCAAACTTCGGCCACTATCGAAATGGTCTGTGTATGGGACCCGCATCTGCACGGCTACTGCGTGAGTTAATGTTAGAGCACCCATTAACTGTTGATGCGACTGCCTATACTCCAGAACGTTTAGCACATTTTGCGTGATGATGACTTCACCACAATCACGCTTTGGGCTGAATGAGATGAAGCAATGCTTCTTTTAAAGTCGGATACTTAAACTCAAAGCCTTGATTGCTCAGCGCTTGCGGACGGACAAACTGACCATTTAACACCAGTTGAGACTGCTCGCCTAAGAGCAATTTCAACACAAAAGCAGGCAAAGAAAGTAAAGGTTTACGTTTTAGAATTTGAGCTGCGGTTTGTGCAAACGCCGACTGGGTGACTTTTTCTGGACTGACGACATTAAAGACCTGCTCAGTCGTTTCATGTAGCATCAAAAACTCGATCGCTCGCAACACGTCTTGAATATGCACCCACACCACAGGTTGTCGTCCTGAACCAATTCGAGCACACAGATTCATTTTAATCGGAAACAACATTTGCGGCAGAATGCCCGCCCCGCGTCCAAAGACCACCCCCAAGCGGATGATTTTGGTATTTTGCATTGTGTCTTGCCGCGCAGAATGCTCCCACTTTTGACATAACTCCGACATAAAAATTGACTGCGGTGGAGACTGTTCTGTACAACGCTCTGTCCATTGTTCAGTCGGGTCAATACCATAATAGCCCACCGCTGAACCTGAAATAATGCATTTCGGTTTAATATTTCTTTTGGCTAGATACTGATAGAGCATCGTGGTCATTTCAACACGACTGGCAATCAGCTTTTGTTTGCGGGCATCTGTCCAACGCCCCTGTGCAATACTTTCCCCCGCCAGATTTACCACATAATCAATTCGATCATGTTTCAATTCATCCAACGTTTGAATCCAGATTAAATGTGGATGTATTTTTGAAAGATTCTTCTGCCGACTTAAACCAATGACCTCATAATCTTTTTCTAATAAATAATTAAGCAAGTTTGAACCAATAAAACCACTCGCTCCTGTCACCAATACACATTCTTTTTGCATAGCGTGATCTCAAATGATACTTTTCATCAGACTATAGCATTTAGAAGAAAGCTTTACGATTAAGCGACAATTTTTGCCGCCATACGTTCTGCTTGTTTGCCATAGAACCAATAAGTCAGCAAAAAAAGTGGAATGGCAACCAGTAAAAATATAATTACGATAATCGCGACGAACTGTGGCTGTTGTAGATAAAGCATAAAGTTTTGTCCCACTTCAGCATCAGCTTGGGCAAAAATGAATAAACCAAGCAAGAGAAAAGCCAAGTTATAGCCCCAAAATATCAGACTAAAACCCAAAGTAAATTTTTTACGTTCAGCTTGGGTCGGCGCACGGCGCTGTTGTTTAATAAATTTTTGGAGCACCCAAATCATAGCCACCAAATACGGTACAGCTGTTAATACGCCGCCCAAACCTGTAGGTAGCAGTGCTGCTAACACACCGCATACGCAGCTAAAAATAAAACACAGGAAAAAAAACCAAAGAAAATATCGTGTTAGTGATACCATAGCGCTGCTTACAACCTAGCTAAAAATTCATTATAAAAAAAATTCAATTTTTTTTCATTTTCATGTCAACCAATCGAAGTTGAGTTGCGTTAAATAGGGTACAAGGTCGCAGCAACCGTCGTCAAAATATTGTACCGGCATCCACAATACGTACGGTGACCTTTCCTAGAGCAATAAGATTGGCTCCAAATTTAAATGTTGTTAGCAGCCAACATTTAAACGTGAAGCAGTTTTCTTTGACCGACGATTTCATCATCACTCGAATCGTCGGTCTTTATTTTTTGCGCAACTGATTTTTTAGAACTTCCCCACCATCAACAGATGAGGAAGCAAAGAATAGATTAATAATACGTTAAATGTTGAACAGCAGACTCATCTTGAATAACGTAGCCATTTCGTCCTTGTTCTTTAGCCAAGTATAAATTTCGATCTACTTCTTTTAAGAAGGTCATTTTGTCATGATTAAACATAGGCACAATTGTCTTTACTCCTAGACTGACGGATAAACGCTGATCTAATGGCGATGAACTGTGACAAATATCGGCTGTCCGAATACTCTGCAAAATACGTTCTACAATTTCAATGGCAGCATCTTGAGATGTATCTGGTAAAACCAAAATAAACTCTTCCCCACCAAAACGTGCAACTAAATCACGTGGACGCGACACATTTTTTTTCAACAATTGTGCAATTTGTTTGAGGCATGCATCCCCCAAAATATGACCATTATAATCGTTGTACTGTTTAAAATAGTCGATGTCTAATAACATTAATGTCAGTGGTTTCTGCTCACGCTGCGCATTAAGCCACTCACGTTGATAGCAATCTTCAAAGAACCGACGGTTTGCAATACCCGTAAGGCCATCTTGATACGAATATTCTTCCAATTGCTTTTTCAGCGTTTCTAACTCTTGTTCCTGTCTTTTGCGCTCAGAAATATCGAACATGAATCCGACCAGACTGTCCACTTCCCCATCGGGCTTTCTAACCACGTGAACCACATCGCGGATCCAAATATACTCCCCGTTAATAGTCAGCGCACGGTAATCTGCCTCATGGTCGACACCAGAAATCGACTGTGCCACGCAAAAATCAACCACCCATGCCCGGTCATTTTCATGCATACGCATTGCCCAGTCTTCAACAGTTCTCCATGAATCCTGTTTCCAACCTAATACTTTTTCAATTTGTGGGCCAATATAACTAAAAGTTTTGGTTTCCCAATCTATGCTCCAAGGAATAGCAAGTGTTGATTCAATCAGCGTCTTATACACCAGATCATTGACGATACGGGGCGAATTGAAAATAGAATCAGACATAGTTATTTTCTCCTTATACCCAGTCTTACTCGATAAATGATTTATTGTTTTTAACCTTCTTCATAAATCATTGTTATAAATTATTGAAATTGAATACTTAATCAATTTTTACATTTTTTTATGCATACGAAACGATATACAATTTCATTCAGATACATAATAGCTCATAAAAAGAACATTTTTTAATCATATTTAATCTTTTTACTATAGTGTTAATCAAACACATCCATCACTTTCCTTTTCACATAATAATCCCGCCATATCTCGGTGTCATGCAACTTATAACTATCAGCTCAATCATCTACGTCAAGGTTTGACGTAGAGCTGATGATTATCCTTCGGAAAAGTTTGATTTATGTTAGCTTATAGCTCTATTGCGTTTTGAGCTTGGGGCATCATCTATGGCTGTTCGTTTTTTTCATACATCGGATTGGCATCTGGGACAGTTCTTTTATAACCATTCCCGCCAGTATGAACATGAACAGTTTTTAGCATGGTTACTACAACAAATCAGTGAAAAACAACCGCATGCTTTACTTATTGCAGGAGACATTTTTGATGTCATCAATCCTGCATCCAGTGCACAGAAACAACTGTACCAGTTCTTAGCCGATGCGCATGCACGTGCCCCCCACATGCAAACGCTCATGATTGCAGGCAACCATGACTCAGGCTATCGCATTGAACAAGTTGAACCTTTACTGGCGAAATACAATGCCAAAGCAGTCGGTGTCATTCATAAAAATACTGAACAACAAATCGACCTTGAACATTTATTGGTGCCCATTTTAGATGAACAACAGAATATTGTGGCATGGTGTCTGAGCCTGCCCTTTTTACGCCCCGCTGAAATTACAGGCGTTAATGAACACACCACCAATAGCCAAAACGCGATTGCCTATTTGCATCAACAACTGATTGCCGAGGCCAAAGCCCGCAAAACAGCAGATCAAGCCCTGATTTTAATGTCTCATGCACATATGCAAGGTGGCGAAACCTCAGACTCTGAACGTCCGATTGTGATTGGTAATGAAGAAGCACTCTCAACAGCATTATTTGATGAAATCATTGACTATGTAGCACTCGGGCATTTACATAAACCGCAAAAAGTCAGTGAAGAGCATATCCGTTATAGCGGCTCCCCCATCCCCCTGTCATTTAGTGAAATTAACTACAAACATCAAGTTCTTGAAGTGACACTTGATCCCTTACAGAAAGATGCCTCACGTTTCCAGTTAAATGTACTCGCTATACCACGTAGTATTCAACTGCATAAAATACGGGGGGAGTTACATGAGGTGCTGGACAAACTCAAAGCCTTACCAGCAGGTGAAATTGAGCTGATTGATCAACGTGAATATGTCGATATTGAATATCATACAGCTGTTCCGCCTCAGCCCAATTTAAGACAGCAGTTTGAAGATGCCCTGCCTAAAAATCGTTATCGTTTAGTCCGTATTTCACGTCAGTACTTAGCTACGGAGCAAGACCCCAATGCCCCCGCTAAAGTAAGTTTAGAACCACCCACACCAGAAAAACTGTTTCAGCAAATTTGGGAAAAACAGGGTTATCAGCATGATGCCGCTGTGCTACAGGATTTTATGAGTTTAATGCGTGAAGCTGAACAATCCCTTGAAGATGGATACGAGGCTTAAAGGTTTACTATGAATATTGTTTCCATTCGAATAAAAAACCTTGCTTCACTTTCTGGCGAACACTTGATTGATTTTGAAAGTGATCCTTTAGCCAGTGCAGGGCTTATTGCCATTATAGGAAAAACAGGTGCAGGCAAATCTACCATTTTAGATGCAATGTGTTTGGCACTGTTTAACCGTATTCCACGCCTCAAAGACAGCGACGGAAAAATTCAAGATGTCGATGGCTCAGAACTACTCACCAATTCCCCACTGACCGTACTGCGTCGTGGTACCGCGCATGGTTATGCTGAACTTTGCTTTATTGCACAAGACCAAAAACGCTATATCGCTCGATGGGAATTGAAACGTTCACGAGAAAAAGCTGACGGGAAACTACAAAACGTACAGCGCTATTTAAAATGTGTCACCGATGGTGTCGTTGTTGCGGATAAAGCCAAAGCCGTCGATGAAAACATCAAACGTATTACCCAGTTGAGCTTTGAACAATTCACGCGCGCTGTTCTACTGGCACAATCCGAAGTTACTGCTTTTTTAAAAGCACGAGACAATGAGCGCGGCGAATTATTGGAATATCTCACCAATTCGGCTATTTTTGGCAAAATTGGACAACTGGCTTATGAGAAAACCAAACTGGTCGCGACTCAGCGCAAAGAGCTAGAAAATGTATTGGGTCATATTGAACTGTTAACCGATGAGCAAGTTGCAGAACTATCCACACAATTCCAACATAGTGACCACAGCTATCAACAACTCGAAGCCCAAAAGTCACAACTGCAAAAACAACAGCAATGGTTTGAAAGCAAGCAGAAACTCGACAGTGAAATCATCATTAAACAACAACTGGTCGAAGCACAGTATAAGTTACAACAGGAATTAAACCCTGAGCGTGAACGCTTGGCTCGGTTAGAGATCTTCGCTGAAGTTCGACCTATGCTGTTCCAACAACAACAGCTACTTCAAACCAAACAACAACTGCTGCCCCGCCTGCAAAAACAACAACAGTTATTTGATCATTTACTCACGCAATTTGAGACTGAAAAAGCTCAATTCATACAAACTGAAACAGCAGTGAATGAACTACAACAGTTTGAAAGTACCCATCATGATGCATTGAATGATGTACGTAAATGTATTCAAGAACGTGATTTTATCGGGGCTGAGTTTAAGAAAGCTCAGGAAAAATTGCAGGCTTTAGAACAGTCTAAGCTCCCCCTAACCCAGCAACAACAAAAGCTTGAACAGCAGATTCAGCACATTAAGCGTCAGCAAACCGAGTGTAAGCAGCAACTGGAAAGTTCACAACAGTTTACAAGCTTAGACCAAGGCCTCAGCGCCCATGTCCAACAACTCGAACAGTTTATTCAACAATACCAAAACATTGAATATCAACTCGGGCAACAAGCTCAAGTAGAACAGCAACTGTCAGCACAAAAGGTAAAATTACAACAGTCCATACAACAGTTTGGTCACATCGAAGAACTGGAAGTTAAAATTGCGCAAGCACAGCAGCAACGAGAGTTGAAGATCAATCAGCTCAGTCAAATTGAGCAAATTCAGCAAAAAGTTCAACAGTTTTTTGAATTGAAGACTGATATTGCACAACAGCAAGAACAGCTCAACAGTGCTCAAACTCAGCAACAAGCCTTACAACAGCATACGCTGCAAGCGGATCAGGCTTTTCAATCAACCAAAAGTGAACGCATCCAACTACAACAAGTTTTACAACAGCAACGGCTTTTACATGCTGAGAATGTTGAACATTTACGTGCTGAACTCCAAGAGGGCGAACCTTGTCTTGTCTGTGGAAGTACATCACATCCTTATAAAATGGAAGATACTGCGCTCTCCAAAGCCCTGTTTGAGCTTCAACAACAGCAGGAACAACAAGCAAACCAAAAAGAGCTCGAAAGCTTTCAAGCTTGGCAGCAAGCACAGCAACAACTCACCAAACTCAATGCAGAAATAGAACAACGCAAAACACTAATCCAGCAACTTTCTGAAAAAATCAGCCCATTACAAAGCGTGCTGATTGCACACGGTAAAACAGCAGATATTGCACTCGACCTGACACAAACAAAATCAGAAATAAACATGCAATTTGAGCAGATCATTCAGCAACATACGCTCGACCTACAGCAACTCAAACAGCAATCTGAGCAGTGCCAACATAATATTAAAACCCAGCAATACTGCATCCAAAACATTCAACAGACTGAACACTTGCTACACACAGCAAATAGTTTGCAAAAGCAAGTTCAACACATTGCCCAGTATTTATCTGATGCTGAAAAAACAGTTTGGCAACAACAGACTAGCTTGGCTGCACAGCAACTGTTAGTGCGTCTAAAGACTCGTGCACAGCAACTAGAACAACTGGAACAATGGCGTCAGCAACTCGATCAGACCAATCAACAGCTCAAGACCAATCAACAGAATCTTGATCACACGAGCCAACACATCAGAGAAACCGCTGAACGGCTTAGTGAGATCAAACAAAAAGGACAGCAGAATACAGAAATAGCCAATCAATTGATCCAACAGATGACAGGCTTAACGGGTATTAAAGCCAACGAATGGCTTATTCAACACGATCATCAGCGCCAACAGACACAAAGCCATTACCAACAGATCAAGCAACATTTTGAGCAATTACGTCATCAATTTGAGCAAGACAAAAGTCAGCTAAAACAACTTCAAGCACAATTACAGCAAAACCAAAGTAGTGCAGATGATGTGGAAAATACAATCCAGCATTGGCTCAAAGAACATCCTGAGTTTAAACTGCAAGACTTAAAAACGCTTGCTGAAATTAACCCTGCACAAGTGCAACAGATCCGTCAAAAATTACAGCATGCTGAACGCCTACTGAATGAAGCCGATGCTGCTTTGAAAACCATGCAAGAACAATTGCAAGAACATCTCAAGTATCAACCTGAGATTGATCCACTACAGTTAGAGCAACACATGCAGGAGCATCAGGTTGCACTCAATAATCAACTTGAAATACGCGATCAGCTCAAACTGAAACTTGAGTTACATCAGCAAAATGTGGTGAAACAAAAACAATTTGTCGATCAAATTCAAAACATTCAACAAGAAGAACATCGTTGGGGGAAAATATCAGGTCTGATGGGCGATGCTACGGGCAAGAAATTCCGTGATTATGCGCAGCAATATAATCTTGATATTTTACTGGAACATGCGAACCAACAGCTCAACCAACTCTCACAGCGTTATACCTTAAAGCGTTTGGATCACTCGCTCAGTCTAGCTATTATTGATCATGACATGGATGGAGAAACCCGCTCCGTTGCATCACTCTCAGGAGGCGAGTCTTTCTTGACTGCCCTTGCCCTATCTCTTGCCATCGCCAATATGGCCTCGGGCTCAATGAAAATCGAATCGCTGTTTATCGACGAAGGTTTTGGAACTTTAGATGCATCATCGCTACACATGGTCATGAATGCTCTCGATCAACTACAAAACCAAGGCCGTAAGGTGGTGCTGATTTCACACATCCAAGAAATGCATGAACGTATTCCTGTCCAAATCCAAGTTAAAGCTCTAGGCGCAGGTGCCAGTACCATTGAGGTGGTGGGATAATTTCAACTTTTCTAATGGTCAAAGTTTGATCTTTTTTTTAAGATACAGTTCCCTGCTAAAAATAATAGGAGCATCCTACTTAATGTAAGTGCTCCCACTAAACGCCATTTCAATAGAGAAAGCAGAACGCCAACTTTTAATCCGCTGGGAATGCTTTTGGTGGTGGTGCGTATTTAGATGCATCAGTTGCCTTGTCCACTGCCGCAGCAGACTCTAACGGATAAATGACTGTACCAATCACACCTGTATTTTGGATGGAACCATGAGCTGAATTTGCCGCATAAGCCTCTTCAGGTCGACTAAAGGTAAAAGATGCCACCGCGGAGTCGCTCTTACGGAAACCTTCAATGATCAGCTCACCCTGTGGACGAAGCACATAACCTGAGTTGCTACGAGATGCCGAACGCCCATTAATCACATCTAAACCATCCACACTGGCAACCACTTCAAAGGTGCTATTGCTATGGTTTTGGTATTTGAGTTGATAACTTTGTCCATCTTTGCCAGATAAATAATACTGCTGACCATCTCGAAATAAAGGCAGTGGACGCTGTGCATCATTTATAATTGAAAAACTGATTTTTCCGGCCGCCAAAGAAATACTATTCACCGCTTTGCCTGTATATGTTTTACTGGCATAGCGAACTTGTGATTCAGCAATTGGACTGCTGGATAAACGTTTTAAATTCACTTCTGTTACGTTTGAACGAAGCTCATCACCCCATTTCGTACCCAATTTTTCAGCTCGAGAAACCGTCGCGTTTAATGCTGTTGGTTCAGCTGTCACTTCCTCCATGTGAGTATTTGTACTACTACACGCTGCCAAAAATAAACTCAGCATCAGAGAGAGAAATAAATAAATTTTTTCCATTTTTGGGTTCATCCTAAATGCAGTTTTTATCATTGTCAGAGTGTCTGTTCCAATAACTCAGTAACTTAAATCTACAAGCAATTCAATCAGTTTAAATGAAGCCTATTTTTTCAGCAGCGTTTTAGTTTTATAAAATTGTAAGTTAAGTCTTCTCAGCATATTTGAATACCAAGAAGCTTTTTTGACCTTAATGCCTCAACAGCTCAATGTGGTGAATAGTCTCTCGCCCCAAACAAAGCTGTTCCAACACGTACCATGGTTGAACCCGCAGCGATTGCCTCATTCATATCTGCCGACATCCCCATACTAAGCGTATCCCAGTCTTCTGGATGTGCATGCTGTGCTTTCACTTGCTCAAATAGCACTTTCGCCGCCGTAAAAGCCTGCACATTGTTTGGTGCTGGAATGACCATCAAACCACGCAGTTTGATGTGAGGCAACTGACTAATGCTTTGTACCAGCTCAGAAACCTCGTTAGGTTGACAGCCATCTTTGCTGTCCTGACCATCAATGTTAACCTGTAGACAAATATTTAAGGCTGCTTGGGTGGCAAGTCGCTGAGTCGATAACCGCTCAGCAATAATTAAACGATCTACCCCATGCACCCATGCAAATTTTTCAGCCAAATGTTTGGTTTTATTGCGTTGTACATGTCCTATAAAATGCCATTCAATATCTAAATCCTGTAACACCTCAATCTTCTGCAGAGCCTCTTGCAGATAGTTCTCACCAAAGGCACGTTGACCGCAAACGTACATGTCTCGTAACACTTCACTTGGATGTGTTTTCGAAACGGCTAAAAGCTGCACAGATTGCACATCACGCCCTGAAACCTCACAGGCCTGCTGAATTTGGGATAACACATGTTGACGTGAGTTTTGCAGGATATTCATTGACGAGGGTCTCATTTCAGTCATCTTTTTTGCTTTGCCTTTCAACAAACTGTTGGTTAAGTTGTTTGAAAGCCTTATTATTCTATCAAAATAATTAGCATTTATATGATCTCGGGGAAATTATGGATATCACAGAATTACTAGCCTTTGCTGCTAAGAACGGGGCGTCAGATTTACACTTATCTGCGGGTATGCCACCGATGATTCGTGTCGATGGTGAGGTTCGTCGAATTAATTTACCAGCTTTAGAACACAAAGAAGTGCATAAGTTGGTTTATGACATCATGAATGACAAACAACGTCGTGATTTTGAAGAATTATTAGAAACAGACTTTTCCTTTGAAGTCCCGGGCATTGCACGTTTCCGTGTGAATGCATTCAACCAAAACCGCGGTGCTGGTGCTGTATTCCGTACTATTCCATCCAAAGTTCTGACTATCGAAGACTTGGGTATGGGACAAATCTTTAAAGATATTTGTGAATTTCCGCGTGGTATCGTACTGGTAACAGGTCCGACTGGTTCGGGTAAATCAACTACACTGGCCGCTATGGTTGACTACATTAACGACAACCGTTATGACCATATTTTAACCGTTGAAGACCCCATCGAATTTGTGCACCAATCAAAAAAATGTCTCGTAAACCAACGTGAAGTGCACCGTGACACACATGGCTTTAATGAAGCACTACGTTCTGCTCTGCGTGAAGACCCTGATATTATTCTCGTGGGGGAGATGCGTGACCTTGAAACCATTCGTTTGGCTCTCACAGCAGCTGAAACAGGTCACTTGGTCTTTGGTACATTACATACCACCTCTGCTGCAAAAACGATTGACCGTGTGATTGACGTATTCCCTGCTGAAGAAAAAGACATGGTTCGTGCCATGCTATCTGAATCGCTACAGGCCGTCATTTCTCAAACCTTACTCAAGAAAAATGGCGGTGGACGTGTTGCCGCGCATGAAATCATGATTGGTATTCCTGCCATTCGTAACTTAATTCGTGAAAACAAAGTGGCACAGATGTATTCTGCTATTCAGACTGGTGCAAACTACGGCATGACCACACTGGACCAAAGTTTGAAAAATTTGGTCACTAAAGGGGTGATTAGTCCACAGACCGCACGTACTGCTGCTAAACAACCTGAAACATTCTTATAAGAAAACAATGGATTTGGGGTAGAGATATGGATTTTAACGACTTACTCAATTATATGATTCAACAAAAAGCGTCAGATTTATTTATCACCGCTGATGTTGAACCTTCAATGAAAATTAACGGTCAAATTGTGCCTGTAGCTAAAGGCAAACTGACAGGTGATGTCGCAGGACAACTGCTGAACTCCATCATGAGCGAGAAGCAGCGTAAAGAATTTGCGGATACACGTGAGTGTAACTTCGCGATTATGAATCGGGATAAAACTGCGCGTTTTCGTGTCAGTGCCTTTCAACAACGTGATATGCCAGGTATGGTTTTGCGTCGAATTGAGACCAAGATTCCAACCATGGACGAGTTAAAACTTCCACCTGTACTCAAAGAACTAGCGATGACCAAACGTGGCATCATCATCTTTGTGGGTGCAACAGGTACAGGTAAATCAACCTCGTTGGCTTCAATTATTGGGTATCGTAACCAGAATTCGAAAGGTCATATCATTACCATTGAAGACCCGATTGAATTTATTCATGAACATGCAGGCTGTATCATTACCCAGCGTGAAGTCGGCATTGATACGGACTCTTTTGAAATCGCGCTGAAAAACACCTTGCGTCAGGCACCTGATGTGATCCTGATTGGTGAGATTCGTTCCCGTGAAACCATGGATTATGCAATTGCCTTCGCGGAAACAGGTCACTTGGTATTTGCAACACTGCACGCCAACAACGCCAACCAAGCCATCGACCGTATTATTCACTTCTTTGAAGCAGACCGTCATAGCCAATTGTTTATGGACTTATCTTTAAATCTTAAAGCGATGGTTGCTCAGCAGTTGATTCCAACACCTGACGGTAATTCACGCCGTGCTGCCATTGAAATTTTGATTAACTCACCGTTAATTTCCGATTTGATCCGTAAAGGCGAAATCCACGAAATTAAAGACTTGATGAAGCGTTCTCGTGAACTTGGTATGCAAACCTTTGACCAAGCCTTGTTTGATTTGTACAAAGCCAAGCAGATTACCTATAAAGATGCGCTGAAACACGCTGACTCACCAAACGACTTACGTTTACAAATCAAATTATCAGAAGAAGGCGGCGATCGTCTATTGCATGCCAGTGCAAATATCACGTTTGATGGACAAGCTTAATTTTATTCCTTCAAACTAAAAAAAGGGCTTCTCATGAAGCCCTTTTTTATATCTTAGATGAACATCTTACTTTTTACGTAGCGCGTCTTGGCATTCAGTAGCATCACAATAACCGTACAGGTTCAACGAGTGTCCCGTTAAAGTAAAGCCATGTTTTTCAGCAACTTCATGCTGCTCGTGCTCAATCACTTCATTCGTAAATTCAACCACTTTATTGCAGTTTTGACACACAATATGATCATGATGATCATCTTGCATAATTTCAAAAACAGAGTGGTTATTTTCAAAGTGATGGCGCTGAATAATACCCGCTGCTTCAAATTGCGTTAACACGCGGTAAACAGTTGCTAAACCGACATCTTCACCTTGTTCAAGTAAAGTCTTATAAATATCTTCCGCACTTAAATGGTGTTGTTTTGAATTTTCTAATAGTTCTAATATTTTAATTCGTGGAAGTGTAACTTTAAGTCCAGCTTTGCGTAGATCTTGATTTGAAATTGGCATGTAAAAAGGTCTCTCAACAAATTTAAAGTTAGAATATGCAACAAAGTGTAGATGCAGTATGATCTATCCGTGGCTCAATTGCATCATAATTAATTTGGGATAGTGTAGCAAAATGCAAAAAATCATGTTGACGTTATTCGTCACTTCACTGCTCGCAGGTTGTTCGACCTTGGGCGTTTATAAAGTTGATATTCCTCAAGGTACACCATTAACTCAAGCACAAGCGTCAAAAATACAAGTTGGCATGAGCCATCAACAAGTTCGCTTTTTACTTGGCAGCCCTACGCTTTCAGATCCAATGAATCCACTACGTTGGGACTACATCTACAATTATACCCCAGGAACCTATGCTAAAAAAGCCAAGATTCCTGCTGCGCATGGGCAACACCTGCAAATCTACTTTGACTCAAATGGGATTGTCCAAAAAATTGAAGGCTTAGAAAGCATCCCTGAATCTCAGCCAGGCTTACCAGCATCGAAAGAAGCGATTCTAAACGCGCCCCCACTATAAAGCCTTATAATAAAAAAGAAACCCCTCAACTGAGGGGTTTTTCATATCACTTCGATTGTTTTAAGCGATTGCCTTTGGCAAAGCGCCCCACAGGGTTATTTTCTGCACGTATCCGACGAATATCTTTAGGATTAATGCTTAAAGCTCGATAAATTTCAACGCGATCCCCAGCTTGTAATATCTGCGCATGCTCTTTTAAACGAACACCAAAAATACCCAGTTGTAATGGCTCTGGTAATTCCACTTGAGAACAAATACCGCTCAGTTGAATCGCATCCAATGCCGTCATCCCCTCAGCAAACAGAACCCGGAGATGAAACTGCTGGTTTGCTGTTGCATAAGCAACCCAGACGTAGTGAAGCTGGCTCATTAGATCAATTTTCCAAGCACAGCCACAATAGCCAATACAATAGAAACGGGTAAGACCACACGCACCGCAATACGCCAAATATTATAAAAAGCTTCATTGCTAAAGTTCATTGACTTACGTAAATGGCTAATTTTCATAATCCAACCAGCAAAAATGGCATAAATCAAACAAATCACTAAGCCCCAAAGCATCAGTAAGATGTTAAAAATCGGACCAGTCGCTGGAATCAACCAAACCAATGTCGCAGCCAGAAGTATCAACCATTGAATGACCACATTCAGTTGACGCTGTGCCAACTGTTCACGTGCCATCTGCAACAACACAGCCGCTGCTGCAACTGCAGTCAACGCAATGGCATACGCAGGTAATGCTGCTTGTACTGCAAAAAATGCAAAAGCAACCACGGCTAAAATTTGTGCAATCCAAATAGGTAGAACCGTCTTGCTTGCAGCATCTTGCTGTTGAACCTGTAGTAGGCTATTTTGCCAGTACAGACCGAGTCCTAAACCACTTGCCACTAATGCCAATACCGTTGCACTGCCCCATTCTGAGAATTCAACAGGCGTCACTTGCCATTCAGCCACACTTACTCCAGAGACATTGGCTACGACTAATGAAACGATTACACCAATAGCCGTTAAGGCTAAAATTAGCTTCCGTGGTGCAAAAGACAAAGCGATGGCAACCACAGCCAAAACACCAAAAATCACGGGTGATATACTATCTGGCAGTGCATATTGATTCAGGAGCTGTGCAGCATTAGAGAGCATGCCACCTGCCAAGAAAGGAATAAAGACAACTGCAAGCCAACCCACAAGACGCCAAGTTTGTGATGCATCTGCATCACGGGTTAAACTTGATAATGCGTTTAATGCCGTAGTTTTTGAACGCTTTGCTAAGGCAATTTCTAAATAACACACAGGTAAAGCCAAGATCAGCATGGTAAATAACCAGAGCAACCAAAAGTCGAGCTGACGTTCAACCTGAATTCCCACCAAGGGTGCAAGTGTGGCAATGATAATAAATGATAAACAAAATGCCATCAGCGGCGATAACCATCGTGACATAGCATTGTCTTGCATGATGCGTTCCTTCAATAAGTCTTGCGCTATTTTGCCTTGCTCTCTTATGAAAATCAAAAACAAAAAGCAAACCACCAAAACTGATGATTTGCTGCGCTAAATATAATTAAAATTTATTGTTTTTATCCCTTGTTATGCTCACTTATGAAAAGAAGCGAGCAAACCAGTTTTTCCCTTTTTTCTTTTCTTTTTCTTGGATGATCCCCATCATGTTTTCTTTCACTGCCCCGACATAGTCAGCATCATCGTGTTGAATATGATTAATCAGCCATTTCGACAATACTTCATGCAACTCAGCTTCAATCGACTGTCCTAACTCAAAACGGTCACGATAAGATTCAATTTTTTTAATAAATAAATCATGCACACGCTTATGTGGTACACGGTATTTATAACCCGCCTCTTCTTGAAGAGATTCTTCAAAAGTAAAATGAGATTGTGTGTAATCAATAATATTTTCTAGAATTTGCTTTACACGTGCACGATCAGTATCAACATCAATTGCTTCAATTTCATTAATGTAATCTAAAATACGACGGTGCTGATCGTCAATCACATCGATACCAGTATTATATTCTGGAACCCACTTCATTATCATTCCGACCACCCAATAAAAATTAATAGATTAATTACATGAATTAATCATATCGGTTAGTGATAAAAATAAAAGTGAATCAATTTAGTAGGGTTTCTGATATTAGCATTATATTCAACATAAGTGATTATTTTATATAAAAATATTAATTTAAACCCGAGCAAAAGAATAAGTTATTTTTTAACCAATTTATTATTTTTAATACACAAAAAATAATAAAAACATGCTTAACATAATTATCAGCATGCTTTTATATTTCATCTATTTTGGAATAATTTAATATTGATCTGCTTTGGTCACTCTTTTTAATGATGGGTCTTTAGCTTCCCGGACTAAGCGTTCTACATGCGTCATTTCATGCCGTATCGCTTTGCCATATTGAAATAAAATCATTTCCCCTGGTGCAAAGGCCGTCCATGCTTCATTTTGAGTTAAAGGCTCTGTAGTAATCACAGCGACTCGATCCTCTGCAGTAGTGACTTGACTAAAATCCACTTCAACATCAAGGTCAATCAGCTGCGCAGGTTTAAATGGGTACTCTCGCACCAACCAATGCAGTTTGGTAATAGCGTAACTAAAAAGTGCCTGCCCATTAGACAAACAAAAATTGAACGTACCATGTTCTGCAATCCGTGGAGAAATATCGGTTAATAAATCAAAAACTTGATCTAAACTTGGCTCAACATAACCAAATTTGTTCACTAACTGATCTAGCAAATAACAAAATGCACGTTCACTGTCAGTATTCCCCACAGGGGTAAAACGTCCTGACAGTACAGGATCAAAGTCATGCAAATCGCCATTATGCGCAAAAATCCACTGTCGCCCCCATAGCTCACGGCTAAATGGATGTGAGTTTTCTAAGTTAATTTTTCCCTGCGTCGCTTTGCGGATATGGGCAATCACATTGCGTGATTTGATCGGATAGTTCCGAATTAATTCAGCAATCGGTGACTCAACTGCAGATTGATTATCAACAAACAAACGACAGGCTTTGTTCTCAAAAAAAGCAATTCCAAAACCATCACAATGATCTGAAGTAATCCCCGCCCGCTGCGAAAAGCCTCGAAATGAAAAGGTAATATCAGTCGGTGTTGCACAATTCATTCCGAGCAGTTGGCACATAATCTTGATCTTATTTCAAACATATTTATTTATGATGGTTTTATTGTGCATGAGTCCTGACTGGCTTGCAATTCACAATGCTTCATAACCCGAACACATTCGGGCATAAAACCATTTTTATAAAACGTATAGGCTTAAAAAAAGCCTCCGAGGAGGCTTTCAAAATACTTAGTGTTTACTGCGGTTGGTAATCAATGTACCCACACCATGATCGGTGAAAATTTCCAACAGTGTTGCATGTGGCACACGACCATCCACAATATGCGCGCTCACCACACCACCTTTCACCGCATCTAGTGCACAGCCCACTTTCGGAATCATCCCGCCGTAGATCACGCCCGTTTCAATGAGACGGTCAACTTCTTGAGTGGTTAAACCCGTAAGTAGGTTTTTATTTTCATCTAAAACACCTGAAATATTGGTCAACAAAATCAGCTTTTCAGCACCAAGGGCTTCAGCTACTTTTCCAGCCACCAAATCAGCGTTGATGTTATAAGTATTGCCCTCTTCATCCACACCTAAGGGTGCAATCACAGGAATAAAATCACCACTGCTAAACATCTCCAATACATCAGTTTTAACACTGGTCACTTCACCGACTAGGCCAAGATCAATTTTTTGTACTGTGCCATCTTCCGCAGTTTTTTCCATCAGTAACTTTTGTGCACGCAATAAATTACCATCTTTACCCGTTAAACCAATGGCACGACCACCATGTTGGTTAATCAAGTTCACGATAGATTTATTCACACTACCGCCCAACACCATTTCAACCACTTCCATGGTCGCTGGATCGGTCACACGCATACCATCAATACGGTCAGACTCACGTCCCAACTGCTTTAAAAACGAGTCGACTTGTGGACCTCCACCATGGACTACAATTGGGTTCAATCCAACGGTTTTTAACAAAACGATGTCACGTGCAAACGAGCTCTCAAGCTCAGGATCGGTCATTGCATTGCCACCATACTTTACAACTAGCGTTTTTCCAGCAAAACGTTGAATGTACGGCAAAGCTTCAGTCAGAACCTGTGCTTTGTCGAGGCCAGTATGTTGATGTGGCATGTGCCTCTCCTTAATGGGCGTCTAATATGTCTTGTGCAATCTGCGGATAATCTGCCGTCAGCATGTGCACAAAGCTATGGCGAATTTGATTGAGCCGCTGATCACTGTCCGCGTCGAAACGCACGGTAAAATACTCGCCCGTATTCGATGCTCGAATAATGCCAAATCCGTCCTCAAAATCAAGTCTTACACCATCAATTTTACTGATTTCTGCTTGAAAGTGCTGACTTTGTTTTTCTACATTCGCTAAAACCAGCGCAGGTGAAATTTGATGGGTACTGATATAAATATCTTCAGTACTCGAACGTTCTGGGTAATCTGCCAGTGCTTCTGATAAAGTTAGCTGATGTAAATTTAAATATTCCAATACTCGTAGTGCAGCATACAAACCATCGTCATAACCGAAACCACGCCCATCATTAAACACATAATGCCCAGCATACTCACCGCCAAAGATAGCTTGTCCTTTAGACTGCGCCAAATACTTACGTAGAAATGAACTACCTGTGCGAATCATTTTGGGAGTTCCCTGATGAGCCAGTACTGTGTTGCGAACCATCGTGGAGCATTTCACATCGAACACGACTTCATGCTCGGGATGTTGAGACAAACACATTTGCGCAAACAGTGACAGTAACCGATCAGCTGAAATAATCACTCCGTTTTCATCAATTAAAACAACACGGTCTCCATCTCCATCAAAGGCAATACCGATATCCGCATGCTGCTGTTGCACGGCGTGGCGTAGCAGGTCTAGATGTTTGGCTTGAGATGGATCAGGGGCATGTTCAGGAAATTCACCATTGGCCTCACAGCGTAAAGGGTGAACCACACAACCTAACTTTTTTAGAACCAAGACTGCACAGCGCCCCGCAGATCCGTGTAGCCCATCTACCACCACCTTAAATGGTCGAGCTTGGGGTTGCAGTTGGATATCACTCAATAATGCATCTTGATAAGCTAAACAATATTCAGGCACGACCTCATGTGGCAACATCTGCCAGTTCATTTCTGCATGACGATCCAAGCACGCATTTGTATCGTATGCCACTTGCTGAATTGTTTCAGGTAAAGGAGGTTCACTCTGCACAATCCATTTAATACCATTATCCGACTTCGGATTATGGCTGGCTGTCACCATAATGCCATTGCCGTCAAACTGACGCGCTGCAAAATACAATACAGGGCTGGCGCAACAGCCTATATCATGTGCTTCTAGCCCCTGTTTAATACATTCTTGATAAATAATTTCTGCAAATGCGGGACTGCTTAGCCTAGCATCATAACCAATCGCTAAACGGGTTTGGCCAGCATTTAAATATTGCAGCGCTAGCGCCTGCGCAATGGCACGAATCAACTCAGCACTCATGACATCCAATTTGCCACGAATATCATAGGCGCGGAAAATATGTGCAGGGAAATTCGGCTGATAATGCATAGTTCTAACTTCTAATCTGTTCATTTCGAGCAGCTCATTTTCAACTGCCCTTGTTTTTATGGCTTTGTGCTTTTTTTAATTTTACTCAGGATTCAAAAACGAGGTGTAACTTTTTATGAACTAAAAATGAGCACTCAGCATAGAAACAATAAAAGCCCCTCAGATGAGAGGCTTTTTTACATTTTCACGGACCGTTTAGTTTTGACCTGTATGTCCAAAACCACCTGCACCGCGTTCTGTCGCTTCAAATTCTTCTACAATATCAAACTGTGCCTGCATCACAGGTACAAGTACATACTGTGCAAGTCGCTCGCCTGGTTCTAAACTGAATGCCGTTTGACTACGGTTCCAAACTGAAACCATCAATTCACCTTGGTAGTCCGAATCAATTAAACCCACCAAGTTACCTAAAACAATACCGTGTTTATGACCTAAACCTGAACGCGGTAAAATTAAACCTGCAAAATGTGGATCTTCAATATAAATAGATAAACCCGTTTTGACCAAAACCGTTTGTCCCGGTTCAATGACAGTCGCAACATCTACACATGCACGAAGGTCTAAACCTGCTGAACCCGTTGTCGCATAAGTTGGCATTGGCCATTCATTGCCTAAACGTGAATCCAACACTTTAACCTGAACTTTCATTCTATTCTTCCTCGTACAATAAATTTCAAAAACAAAAAAAATTAGCGTTTAATCAACGCACGTAAATTGTCTAAATAGTGCTGCGCTTGTAATTTCGGATCGACATTGCCCGCCAGTTTCTTTTTCCGCCCTAGCCATTCCAACTCATCTTGCGGCAACTCATCCAAGAAACGACTTGGTGTCATTTGCTTCATCTGCCCGCCCGCTTTGCGTTGTTCTGCCAGCGTAATGGTTAAACCCTGACGCGCACGAGTAATACCCACGTACATCAGGCGACGCTCTTCCTCAACCGTATCTGCGGCAATCGAGTTTTTATGCGGCAGCAATTCTTCCTCAAGACCAATCAGATAGACATATGGAAACTCAAGACCTTTGGATGCATGTAACGTCAACAAGTTTACTTTGTCGGTATCTTCTTCTTCTTGTTGCTGCTCTAACATATCCAGCAACACCATTTTACGAATCACACTTTCAATGTTTTTCTCATCAACATCTTCAGCACGGTTAATCAAACTTTGAATACTGCTATACAGTACTTCAATATTATCTAGCTTGGTTTTTTCCTGTGCAGGCGTCGCCGCAGACTCTTTGACATAGTCGATATAACCCGCTTCAACCATCATCTTGCGGATAATCGGCACTGGTTCATCATCCTCAAGCAACTCACGAGTAAAGGTGGTAATGAAGTCTGCAAACTCCGCCAACTGCGTGGTGGCTTTTTTAGGAATCACCATGGTGAGACGCTGATCACCCGCTGCTGAAAGCAAAGACAAATGATTTTCTTGAGCAAATAAACCCAGTTTTTCTAAAGTCACAGGGCCAATGGCGCGTTTAGGCGTATTGATGATCCGTAAAAATGCACTGTCATCTTCTGGGTTAATAATGACACGCAAATAACTCATCACGTCTTTGATTTCAGCACGCGCAAAGAACGACTGACCGCCTGATAACTTATATGGAATTTGCATCTGACGCAGTTGTGTTTCCAGTGCACGTGCTTGGAAATTACCCCGATACAAAATGGCATAATCTTTCCAATTTTTGCCATTCATCAATTTATGCGTAATCAAGTCTTTCACCACGCGCTCTGACTCATCGTCATCATTGCGACACGTAATCACGCGAATGACTTCACCATGGCCTTTATCTGACCACAGTTTTTTATCAAAAATATGTGGATTATTACCAATCACGGTATTGGCCGCTTTTAAAATGCGACTGGTCGAACGATAGTTCTGCTCCAGTTTAATCACTTTTAAATTGTGAAAGTCTTCTTTGAGCAAAGCCATGTTTTCAGGCTTAGCCCCACGCCATGCATAGATGGATTGGTCATCATCGCCCACTGCGGTGAACTGCCCCATCACCCCCACCAGTAATTTCACCAAAATATACTGTGCAGTGTTGGTATCTTGATATTCATCGACCAATAAATAGCGAATGCGATTTTGCCAGCGTTCACGAACTTCTGCATTTTCCTGTAAAAGACGCGTCGGCATCACAATCAAGTCATCAAAATCGACCGCATTATAAGCACGTAAATTACGTTCATACAGTTGATACAAGTGCGCAAACTGAACATCTTCAGCAGTTTCACAAGTGGTGTGTGCTTGCTCAGGTGGAATCAGATCGTTTTTCCAATCTGAAATCATCTTCATGGCTTTCGCAATCAGCTCTTTACTTTCCGCACCAGATAAATTGTCACGGTGCATCAAGTCCATCAAAATACGCTTACAGTCGTCTGCATCTAAAATAGAAAAATTATTTTTTAATGGTGTGTGTTTTAACTCTAAACGCAACATGTTTAGACCGAAGGTATGGAAAGTCGAAACTGAAAGTCCTTTTGCCTCTTCGCGTGAAAGTAATTTAGTGACACGTTCTTTCATTTCGCGTGCTGCTTTATTGGTAAACGTCATCGCTGTGATGCGATACGCTGGAATACCGCAGTGTTTCACCAAGTAAGCAACCTTACGGGTAATCACCGAAGTTTTACCTGAACCAGCCCCTGCAAGTACTAACAAGGGTCCTTGAGTATATTTCATGGCTTCAAGTTGCTTGTCGTTTAACTGACTTGCCAGTGACATAGTCTTTCCTCTATTTCATTCCGAGCTCGATTATAGTCATCTCCACTCAAGATGCATAATGCAAATTCACATTTTAATCGTCATAAAAAAACCACCCGAAGGTGGTTTTTCAGTCTTCAATAAAAATTATTGAATTGCGTAGATGCTGATTTCTACACGACGGTTTTGCTCACGGCCTTCAGCAGTTGCGTTAGACGCGATTGGGTTTGCTGAACCTTGACCTTGCGCATTAATACGTGTTGTAGAAACACCTTGAGATGCCAAGTAGCTTGCTACAGATTGCGCACGCGCTTGAGACAGCGGAATGTTGATTGAGTCATTACCTGTACTGTCGGTATAACCTGTTACAAGAATACCGCTCTTGTTATCTTCAGTTAAAGTTTGCGCAACTTTGTTCAACGTTGAATAGAAGTTTGGCTTGATGTTCGATTTGTTGGTATCAAACGTAATGTTACCTGGCATGATTAAACCTACAGAGCCATCTGGATTACGGTTAACTTCTACACCAGTACCCGCCATTTGTTGACGAAGTTTTTTCTCTTTATTGTCAAGGTAAACGCCCGTTGCACCACCTAATACAGCACCAATTGCTGCAGCACGGTTGTTTTGACGGCTACTATTCGCATTACCTTTAGAAATACCATAACCCGCAGCAGCACCAATTAAAGTACCTAAAGCAGCTTTATCGTATTCTACACCACCAATGTTATTGCCAGTGCTTTGACAACCTGTAAGAACCATTGCCCCAACGACTGCGGAAATTGCTAGTGCACGCATCGCATGCCTCCTTCTTTGTGTGTTTTGTTTATAGAACAAATATTGTCGCAAAACGATAAACTAGACCATTGATTTTTTGTTAATAATAAAGCCTTTATTTACAATATGTAATAAAAAATTTCCTTTTCAAGGCTTTCTTCGTCACATTTCCTACACAGTTAATGTTTGGTGCTTTTCTATTTGATCATCCCGTACTATATTGACCTTTAGAAAATAGAACGAGTTGTAAAACACATTAGATTTCAGGGTTTATTTTTATGTCATCGCCAAACCAAAAACAACCTTTATTAAAAAAAATCACACGTGGTTTAACTGTTGGTTCAGTCATTACAGGAAGTACTTTTTTTCACGGCCCACCCGTACTGGCACTTGGTCTCACAAAACTGTTTAAACAATCAAAAAAAGTAGATGAAACCAATATTCAAATTACCAACAGCTGGCTAGGAGTGAACAATTATTTAATTGATCACATTTTACCTGATACCCAATGGGATATTTCAGTCGATGAAGATCTTGAGCTAAGTATGCAAGGTCGTTATCTCATGACCTGTAACCACCAAAGTTGGGTCGATACCACAGTCAATCAGTACTTCGGCTTAACCCGTATGCCCCTCACTCGCTTCTTTACCAAGTGGGAACTTATTTTTATTCCATTTGTCGGACAAGCCTTTAAAATTCTAGGTTTTCCAATGATGAAAAGGCATAGTAAAGAACAAATTGCGAAAAATCCTGCTTTAAAAACACGCGATATGATTGAAGCGCGCAAGTCTTGTGAACAATTACTGAGTCAACCATTTACCCTATTAAATTATTTGGAAGGTACACGCTTTACCCAAGAAAAACATGACCAGCAACAATCCCCTTATCAACATTTGCTCAAACCCAAAGCAGGCGGTTTAGCTTTGGCCTTAGGGATTTTGGGTAAGGAGATTGATGCGTTGGTGGACATGACCATTGTCTATCCCGATGGTGTGCCTGGCTATAGTGAATTTTGGCTTGGCGAAGTCCCACGGATTGCAGTTAATTTGCGTAAAATTGACATCCCTGCGTGGGTACTTTCTGGAAGTTATGAAGACGATGCTCGCTTTCGTGAACAGTTTCAACAATGGGTTGACCAACTTTGGGCTGAAAAAGACCAATTGATTGAACAAATGAAAACCAAATATTCACCTTCCCACTCAACCCAGTAAGGGTCTATGCATGATGCAGAATAACCAAGCCAAAAAATCAAAATATCATCAGGTCGATCCACAAAGTTTGTATTTCAAACTGTTTTTGATCTATGACATTTTTATGGTGTTTCTCATCATTTTTAACTTGTTTTGCTTGTGCGCTAATTTTTTTATCATGAGCAATATTGGTGGATGGTTTTTCCATGCCATTCATCTTGAAAATGTTTTAGCATTTTATCGCGAACATTTGCATCCGTGGGTCATTACCACCGAGGCTTGGTTTATTCTGTTCTTGATTGCTGAATTACTAGTACGTTGGGGTATTGCTATTATTTATAGGCACCATCGTCGCTGGTTTTTCTTCCCTTTCATCCATTGGTACGAAATTTTAGCCATTATTCCTCATTTACGCTTTTTAAGGTTATTCCGTGCGGGAGTGATTGCTTTTCGCCTGCATGAATTAGGCTATAACGTCATTCCTCAATCGGTACAAGCTAAGGGCAAATTTTACTACCGCGTGGTGATGGAGGAACTGTCTGACCGCGTCGTGATTACCGTATTGGATGGGGTTAAGCACGAATTAAATACCAGCTCGACCCATAAAAAAATTATCCATGACCTTGTCGATCATCATCGGACTTTATTTGCACAAGCATTGGCCGAAATTCTACAAGAATCTCTCGCGACTGAACTGAAACAGCGTCAGTATTTTATTGCACAAAATGTCGGTCTGATTGTGAACCGTGCGATTGAAGATACCCCCGAACTCACCCAATTACTGCGTTTAATTCCAATTGTGGGAGGACGAATTGAACAGCAAATTCAAAGTATCGGGCAACGTCTCGGTGAAAATATCACTCAAGGCTTATTAGAACCGATGGTTACGGGAAACCCAGCACAACCCAATGCGACCTACCGCTTAATTGCGGAAAAGGTCAGTGATTTAAAAATTGACAATCAGTCATTGGAGCAATTGGTTGAGTCTGTGGTCTATGAAAGTTTGGATGCAATTCGTAAGCAAGTTAAAGTGAAACAATGGCTAGAAGAGCTAGAAAAAGATGATCAAGCCAAAGAATAAGCATTAAGCTAAAAATATTACAAACGCAGCTAGTGCAATCCTTCATTTTGTTCTAGGATTTGCTCTATTTACAACATCACTTCTTTAGTAAAAAATAAATCTGAGAAGTCTTAAGGAAAAATTATGGCTGATATCCGGATAACCGGCAGAATGGTCAATGCAATTCGCATTACCCTTGACACCAATGATCATGATGCAATCCGACAGCAGTTAACTAAAACATTACAAAGTGCATCAACTGCTGGAGCTTTGGTGGTTCTAGAAAGTACTGTTGAGCAAGAGTTAATTTCGCTCATCCAATTACTGCTTGATCTGGATGTTCAACCAATGGCAGTACAAGATGGGATTTTGGCTGAACAAGCACGTGCCATTCAGTTCCCCGTAATTCCAGCCCAAGGTCATGCGGTAGGTGCACAGCTACAAGAAGTTAAAGCAACCAAAGAGCAAGTGGTTGAAGCCCCTGCTCCTGTTGCCACACCGTCTGCCAATGCTCCAGTTGCGGCAGCCTCTGTGATTCGTCATGCGACCTCATACCATGACGAAATTTTACGTACGGGTCAGTGCTTGGTTCAAAATCAAGGCGATATCATTATTACCGCGGGCATTAACAGTGGCTCGGAAGTAATTGCTTCAGGAAATATACATATTTATGGCAGTGCTCGTGGTAGAGTCATTGCCGGCGCGGGTGGAAACACTGCTGCACGTATCTTTTGCCATGCTTTAGAAGCTGAGTTGGTTTCAATTGCAGGAACCTATTGTGTCGCAGATGATATTCCAGCGCAGCATTTAAAACGCCCAACACATATTTACTTAAATGATCAACAAGAGCTTGTATTTGAAGCGCTTGAATTTTAATGTATAAATAAACACCAAAAGCCCCAAATGATAAATAAGGGGATTTAAACCATAACAGGAGTGGATTCGGTGGCGAAAATTGTTGTCGTAACATCAGGCAAAGGTGGCGTAGGCAAAACTACGACAAGTGCATCTTTTGCAACAGGTTTAGCCCTACGTGGTCACAAAACTGTTGTGATCGATTTTGACGTAGGTTTACGTAACCTTGATTTGATCATGGGTTGTGAACGCCGCGTTGTCTATGATTTTGTCAATGTCTTAAATAACGAAGCTCGATTACAACAAGCGCTTATCCGCGATAAAGATATCGAGAACTTATATATTTTACCTGCGTCGCAAACCCGTGATAAAGATGCCTTAACTGATGGAGGCGTAGCGCGTGTTATGGATGAGTTGTCACAAGAGTTTGACTACATTATTTGTGACTCACCCGCAGGGATCGAGCGTGGTGCGATTTTAGCAATGTATCATGCCGACGAAGCAATTATTGTGACAAACCCTGAAATTTCATCTGTACGTGACTCAGACCGTATTATTGGGATGCTCGATAGCAAAACCAAGAAAGTGGAAATGAACGAAGGTCGTATTCGTAAACACTTGTGTATCACACGTTTCAACCCTGAGCGCGCAGATAAACAAGAAATGTTAACTATTGACGACATTTCTAAAGATATTTTACGTGTGCCGACTTTGGGTGTTATTCCTGAATGTAAGAGCGTTTTACAAGCATCGAACGAAGGTAAACCAGTGATTCTCTTCACTGAAGAATCAGCAGGCCAAGCCTATGATGACCTTGTAGCACGTTTCTTAGGTGAAGAACGTCCTTATCGTCACATTACCGTGAAGCCTAAAGGTTGGTTAGCACGATTATTTGGAGCGTAGACATGGCAGGATTTTGGAGTAAGCTTTTTAGTAATGATGAAAAACCGTCTAGTGCACAAACAGCAAAAGATCGTTTGAAAGTTATCGTAGCGTCTGAAAGTGGTTTAGGTAAACGTCTTAGCCAAGAAAAAATCGACCAAATGAAGAAAGAAATCATGCAAGTGGTGAATCGCTATGTTCGCGGTGTAGATGAACAGCACATTCAAATGGCTGTTCGTTCTGAAGCGAATATTGAAATGCTTGAAATGAATATCAATTTGCCTGAAGAACGTTAATCTGATTTTTGATTAGTCAAGCAAATTGAATCAAGGCAGAATATGCGCAGACACAAAAAAGTATTTTTTGTCTCCCATATTTTGCCTTTTTTAATGATTAAACCAGCAAGGAGATTGCTATGGCATTATCTCAGCCAGCAACGTTCAATGAAGAATGGTCAGATGAGCGTGTATTTGCCTATTTAACTCAGCTTCCTCCTGAAGGTGTGAATGGCGACTTTCATGTGTTGTACCATGCATTTAAACACATGCGCCCAAGTGATTATGAGCGTCTGCTCACCCAATTTAAAACGGATGGTCGCGATATTAACGCAACCAATCCAGAAGGTCAGCGTATTCATGACGTGATTGCCGCTTATCCACGTCAAGCAGCACCATTTTTAGAGGTCTTGGCTAAATTTGCCTAACTCTTCAAAAACAGCCATTTTAAAATGCCAGTTCAGCACAATGGAACTGGCATTTTTTTATACATGCAAAAACCACATCCACAGTGGAAAAGTCAGACCAAAACAAATGGTTTGTAAACTAATCACAGCAGCCATGAGCTGACTGTCACCTTGAAAATATTTAGTGAGGACATAGGCTGCTGATGCCGTTGGGAGCGAGAAAAATACCACTACAATCATGGTTTCAAATGAGGCTAAACCCATTAAACGACAGCCAATATAAGCCAGAATCGGCACAAGGATTAAACGCCCGAAGGTATTTAAAATCAAAGCACGCCCAGCATGCCTCAACGCATTAAACTGTAATGCCGCACCAACACACAATAAACCAAGTGGAAGGCTCATTCCCGCCACCAGTTTTAAGGATTGACTAATGCTTTCAGCTAAGTGCATACCTGAGAAATTAAACATAATCCCCACGATACACGCCAAAATTAGTGGATTCTTCGCAACCGACCACGCAATGTTTTTATAAGACAGCCCCTGCCCTTGAGAAAAACTCAGTACCGACAGTACATTCACCAAAGGAATCACAAAGGCAATAATCATGGCAAAGACTTGCATCCCTGCAGCACCAAAAATCAGTGCCATACTGGTCAAGCCAATATAGGTATTGAAACGAATCTGGCTTTGTAAATACACACCAAACTGAGCGACAGGAAAGTGAAAGATTGCTTTAAGTATCCACAGAACTAAACTAATCAGCAAAGTCACTGCAAAAACAACCGCTAGCGGAGGCAGAACTTGTCCGATATCAAAATGAACTGTAGCTAAACTTGTAAAAAGTAGAACAGGAAATAGAATCCAATAGTTTAGCCTTTCAGCACCTTGCCAAAATTCCACCGTTAAAAAGCGATAACGCTTTAATACATATCCCATTGCGATCAGTGCCACCAATGGAATTAATGCATCAATAATTTGCATGACTATGCCTAAACTGAATGATTAAGAAAAAGCCTGCTATCCGCAGGCTGACTTTTCTAAACTAAAATTTCTCGTTTACCGTTCGCACCTTGTGCGCTTACGATTCCGTTTTCTTCCATTTGGTCAACAATCCGTGCCGCACGGTTATAACCCAAACTAAATTTACGTTGTAGTGAAGATACCGAAACTTTGCGTGTTTCCAATACAAAGGACACACACTGATCATACAGCGCATCACGGTTTGGATCACCATCACCATCTTCAAAGCCACGAGAACTTGGCTCTTCATCAAATGGCGTCAAAATTTCATCGACATAGTCTGGTGAGCCTCGTTCACGCCACGCATCACAAATGCGGTTCACTTCGTCATCGGCAATAAAGGCACCATGTACACGTTCAGGCTCAATTTTACCTGGCCCTAAAAACAACATATCACCATGACCGAGTAAGTCTTCTGCACCACCCGCATCCAAAATCGTACGTGAGTCAATTTTTGAGTTCACACGCAAAGCCACACGTGTTGGAATATTAGCTTTAATTAAACCTGTAATCACATCCACCGATGGACGCTGTGTTGCAAGCAATAAGTGAATCCCTGCGGCACGTGATTTTTGCGCCAAACGGGTAATCATTTCTTCTGCTTTTTTTCCGACCTGCATAATCATGTCAGCAAACTCATCGGCCACAATCACAATCGAAGGTAAGGGTTGTAAACGTGGTGCTCGCTCACCTGCAACAGAGTCGCTGGCTTTCCATGTCGGATCAATCAGGTCTTCACCATTAGCAATAGCCTCTTCCACCTTACGATTGTAGTCTACAAGCTTACGGATCTTTAAGAAAGACATCAGCTTATAACGACGTTCCATTTCATTCACACACCAATTCAAGGCACTGACCGCATCTTTCATATCAGTCACAACCGGGGTAAGTAAATGTGGGATATCGTTATAGTTTGCAAGTTCTAACTGTTTTGGATCAATCAGAATCAGGCGCAGTTGCTCTGGCTTATATTTTAACAGCATCGACAAAATCATCGAGTTCACTGCAACGGACTTACCTGAACCTGTAGTTCCCGCAACTAACATATGCGGTGCTTTGCCCAGATCAGTAATCACAGGATTACCTGAAATGTCTTTACCCATTGCCATAGACAGTAAGCCAGCAGGATCTTCAAAGGCTGGGGTTTTTAACAATTCAATCAAACGCACCATTTCACGGCTGCTATTTGGCACTTCAATCCCAATATACGGTTTACCCGGAATAACTTCGACCACACGTACGGAAGCCATGGACATTGAACGTGCCAAATCTCGCGAGATATTGGTGACTTTAGAGGCTTTTACACCTGGAGCCAAATCTAACTCAAATCGAGTTACCACAGGTCCTGGTTGCGCCTCAACCACTTTAGCTTTGACATTAAATTCTTGTAGCTTAATTTCAAGCAATTCAGATAACCGGGCTAACTGTTCCGCGGTGAAATTGACTTTTTTATTCAGATCAACTTCATCGAGCAAATCTAACCCTGGGAGTGGTGATAGATCACGACGACGTTCGACCACTTGCATTGCCAAAGACATCGGACGACCAGAGGCATCCGTCAGTGGCGCATCAAAATCAAACTCGTCTTCATCCTGCGGTTTGCCTGCAGTATCTTGCCATGCTTCAATAAATGCTTCTTTAGATAAAACTTCTTTGACCGCAGCAGGTGTAGCATGAGTGCTCACCGTATTTTGATGTTGAATCGGGGCTTGGACAAAGGCTGAAGACTGAGCATAACTGCTAGTGGTGCGCACTTCAGGTGAAGCCTCTTTACGCTCTTCCCAGTCTTCAGCTAAGAAGTCATTAATATCATCCAATGTATCTAATGGGGCTATTTGTCCAGTCTGGATTGACCGTTGTGATGCTGCCTGAGTCACAGCAGTACTTATTGTTGCCACTGCAACAGGATCTTCAACGACATGTAAATGAGACACAGGTTCAGGCATATTGAATGGGCTATGAACATCCGTTGCTGTTTTGCCGTTAGGTACGGCAGCAAGCAACTCATCAAAGATTTCATCATCATCCCAATCGACATTTTTCTTCTGCGCAGGAGCATTGTCTTGGAAGTAATTTGGATCAGCAATGGGTGCTGTATGATCTTGCACCACTGCTTGAAAATGTTGTTCTGGGCTAAATGGGCGATCTTCTTCGGCAGCACGAAGTAAAGCATCAATATCATTTTTATGACGTTGATCCTCACCTGAGTTTAATGCTCGCCAAACCTCACCTGTCGCCACGACACGTTGGCTGTCTTGTTCTAATTGATGTGCTTTTTCAAGGGTTCGCTCAAGCTCTGCCTCATCATCAGCATCAAGTACTTGTTCTTGGACACGGTGTTCTTTCGCAACCATATCATTAAACAAATGCTCTGCTGAATAGTCGCGCTGAGGTACTTTCACCGATGCCTCTTGCACAGCTGGCGCCTCTGCCAATTCCGTTGCATCAATACCCTTTTTCGGTGCTGTTGCAATCACTTCTTTTTTTACACTTGGCGCCGTCCGATCAAAGGCAGACTCGCTTTCAGGCACGTTACGATAAAATAGATCTTGTAAATAAGCTGGGGTTGCCTTAAGTGTAGCGAAAGTACGATTCCATTTAATCCCAAAAGCCAAGGTTAGCAAAACTAAAGTAAAAACAACCAAAAATAAAGTTGCACCATAAATACTTAAAATTTGCGACAAACTTTGTCCAAGTTCGTAGCCAATAATCCCGCCCGAGGCATTATCTAAAGTATCTGCGGGAACTTGCCAAAACAAGAACAGTAAGCTGGCCGTTGCAAGCAAAATAAAAAACTGGGCAGCATAACGAAATGGGCGGTTTAAAAAGCTATGTGGCCACCAGACTTGAATGGCTTCAATAAACAAAAACACAGGAATAAGTAAACTTGCCCACCCCAAAAAGCCGAACAACAAATCAGCAATCCATGCCCCTGCAACACCACTGGCATTCGAAACTTGCAAGGTATCACTTGATATATGCATCCAGCCCGGATCAAATGGGGTATAGGTCACGGTAGCAAGGAACAAATAAATGCCAAACGAGACTAAAAATAATGTCATTAATAAGCGCTGTGCATAAGCACCCGACACCTCAGTCATATACTGTCCTGTAACAAATTCTTCATTAATGTTTTTGTTCGAAACCTAAAGCAAAAGTTTCACAATAAACGTCATATTATGCACCTCTTCTCTATAAAAAGATGCACTATTCTTAAATGCTTTATGTATAGCGAGTAGATGATTTATCCACTTTTACCCGCTCTACACCGCATATTTCTTCTATATAGCTCAAAACGATTTATATGATCAATAATATCGACATTGAACACACACAACTGTTATAGAGTTTCACGTATAATTCCACAAATTTCTAAATAAAAAAAGGATTCTACGTATGAGCGCTCGTCACTCACGTTTGATTATTCTCGGTTCAGGCCCTGCAGGTTACAGCGCTGCGGTATATGCTGCGCGTGCCAACTTAAAGCCGACATTGATTGCAGGTATCCAACTCGGTGGTCAGCTCACCACAACGACTGAAGTGGATAACTGGCCGGGTGACCCTGAAGGCTTAACAGGCCCTGCACTCATGGAACGTATGCAAGCACATGCGGAACGTTTTGGTACTGAAATCATCTACGATCATATCAATGAAGTCGATCTTTCTGTACGTCCATTCGTCCTTAAAGGTGATATGGATGAGTTCACTTGTGATGCACTGATTATTGCCACAGGTGCAACTGCTCAGTACCTAGGTCTTGAATCTGAAGCTGCTTTTATGGGTCAAGGCGTGAGCGCATGTGCAACCTGTGATGGTTTCTTCTACAAAAACCAAAAAGTCATGGTTGTGGGTGGAGGCAATACTGCCGTTGAAGAGGCGCTGTATTTGTCTAACATTGCATCGCATGTGACTTTGGTTCACCGTCGTGATTCATTGCGTTCTGAAAAAATCCTTCAAGATCATTTATTTGAAAAAGAAAAAGAAGGAAAAATCAGCATCATTTGGAATCACCAAGTCGATGAAGTGTTAGGTGACAACACGGGCGTAACCGCAGTTCGCTTAAAATCAACTCAAGACGAATCGACCCAAGACGTTGATGTACAAGGTTTATTTGTTGCAATTGGTCATAAACCAAACAGTTCAATGTTTGATGGTCAATTGAACTTACGTGATGGCTATATCCAAGTTCAAAGCGGTACATCTGGTAATGCCACCGCTGCTTCTGTCGCAGGTGTATTCGCAGCAGGTGATATTGCAGATAGTGTTTATCGTCAAGCAATCACTTCAGCAGGTTCAGGCTGTATGGCTGCACTAGATGCGGAAAAATATTTGGATGCTTTAGGCGAATAATCTAAGCCTTTAAAAAAGACCGCCCACAATGGGCGGTTTTTTTATGTATGATCTAAGGGTCATTTTTTATCATGTTTCGACTTTACTATGCAGCAGTTACCACCTTCTGAGTATATCTTTCCCGATCCGCTTGAAGTTGACCCCGAGGGTGAAGGCTTAATTTGTATCGGTGCAGACCTCTCCCCGTCTACCCTGTTTGAGGCTTATAGCCATGGTCTCTTTCCATGGTTCTCCGCAGGTGAACCCATTTGCTGGTGGAGCCCTGAACCACGTTGCATCATCCGACCGCAGGATTATCAGCCCAGTAAAACCCTACTTCGTAGCATGAAAAAGCAAGATTATCGCATCACCATCAATCAAGCTTTTGAACGGGTGATCCGTGCCTGTTCACTGCCACGTAGCTATGCCAATGACACATGGATCAGTGAAGATATTATTGAGGGTTATTGTGACATGTTTGATGCAGGCTATGGCTATAGTGTCGAGGTTTGGGATCAAACACGCTTAGTCGGAGGGCTTTATGGTGTCAGCATCGGCCAAGGTTGTTTTGGGGAGTCTATGTTCAGTACCGAAACTGATGTTTCAAAAATGGCATTTTATACACTGATGTTGATTGGACGTGAAAATGAACTACCTTGGATCGACTGCCAATTGGTCAATGATCATCTGTTGAGCCTCGGTGCTTGTACACTTTCTCGGCAAACCTACTTAAAATCGTTACAAGATGTTGTAAATCAACCTACTATTGATTGGAAAATATATCAGGAGGGTGTATTTTCAAGTAAAACAATAGCGCAGAATGCGCGACTGATTGAATAAAGAATAATAGAGGGATTTACTATGAATTCGTATCACCCGAAGTCCCTACTGAATGATTTACAGTATTACATTACCCCACCGCATGACTGTAGCTATCTAGAAAAAAAGTCAGCTCGGATGGTGTTCCTCGATCCAGCACATCGTATTGATGTGGTTACACTGTCCGAACTTTCTCGTGTCGGTTTCCGTCGCAGTGGAGATTTTGTCTACCGCCCAGAGTGTCATCTGTGTCGACAGTGTTTGTCTAGCCGTGTACCTGTACGCGAATTTAAAATGAACAGCAGTCAAAAAAAGGCATGGAAACGCAACCAAGACCTTACTTTAAAGATTACTCGCACGGCAGATGCCACTAAAAAGCATTATGACTTATATGAGCGTTATATCTTTAAACGCCATGCCGATGGAGATATGTTCCCACCTAGTCGTGACCAATTTGATAAATTTCTCGTGCACAGCTGTACTGATAGCTTTTTCCTAGAACTATGGAAAGAAGACCGCCTCATCTGTGTTTCGACTTGTGACCCTTTAGATGATGGCTTATCTGCGGTCTACACGTTTTTTGACCCCGATGAAAGCAAACGCTCACTGGGGGCTTTTGCCATCTTAAAACAAATTGAGCTTGCTAAAGCACGTGCTTTACAGTTTGTGTACTTGGGTTACTGGGTACCACACTCAGAAAAAATGAACTACAAATCGCAATATTTGCCTTTAGAGCTACTCATTGATGGCCAATGGCGTCGACTCAACCACAGTCTCAGTACAGAAGAAGTCGAGCAATTGGGAAACTCATTAATGACCACCCTACCTTCGGGCTGGAATAATGCCATTATTAAATAGTCATCGTATTCAATTCAACTTTTCGATTATTTAAACAGTTCGGCAAAGTCATCACTGCACGATTTCACCATAATAATGGCATGCTCACGAGTCCCATCGGGTTTAGGATAATAATTTTTCCGCAGATCAATCTGATGAAAACCCGACTTTTCATACAATGCAATGGCCGCCTGATTGCTCTCACGGACTTCTAAAAAGACTTGCAGTGGGTTGTTTTTGAGTTGTGCCAATGAAGCATCGAGCAGTTGATAACCCAGCCCTTTGCCTTGCTGACTCGGATGAATAGCCATCAACAGTAAATTGGCTTCATCAAGTACAGGTTGCAGGATACAAAATCCGACCACCTGCCCCGCCTGCTCAATCACGGTACTATGATAAGACTGGATTGACTCTTGAAACTGTTGCAAGCTCCAAGGATGGGTTTGAACTAAACGCTCAATCTGAACGACTTGATCTAAGTCCGCAGTGTGCATTAAACGAATCATCTTCGTTTATCTTTCTAAAATAAGGATGCAGCATTATAAAAAATTTGTAGCTAAAATCGAATACAAAAATGAGCGATTTATATCGCTCAAAGTGTCAATACAACTTAAAAACCTAACTTTGCTTTCCACTTTTCCAGTAAAGCATCGGTATCGTGGTCATTGGGGTGAAAACCGGGTTTGAAATACATCATCATTTCACGCCCCATCCCCGTTATAATGCCTTTCGATGGGCTATATCCATAGGTATAAATATCTTTTAATGCCGCCATGTTCAACAGTTTGTCTTGTTGCAATAACCGAAATACGAAATACGACTGTACAAGGAACAGAATTGCCATTGCTGCAACCAAAGAGCTGGTTCTTAAAAGATATGCTTTGAAGCCTTTACCAAAAACACCTTCAAAAACATCATATGCCACTGCTTTATGTTCATTTTCTTCAATCGCATGCCATAACCACATGGTTTTCATGGTTTCATCTGTCATAAGTTCTTGGATGTGTTTATTGACCAACAGTTGAGAGGCAATCGTTGCAGTAAAATGCTCTAACGCTGTAGTTGCGGTTAAATCGACCATTTCTTGAGTGATGCCCACAGGTTTACCTAAAAAAGCAAATACTTTACGCGTGGTCTGAATCGCACGATCAGTATAGTGATCAAGGGTTGCCACATCATGTCCATATTTTTGTGCTGAAGCATTAAAGCCTTCATGCTCTTGCGTATGCATCGCCTCTTGACCAATAAAGGCTGAAATTTCCTTTTGCAGTTCAGCATTGTCTTTGATTGCTGGATGCTGGCGTACGGCACGGACACTGTCGATAAAAAACATCTCACCTGCTGGAAAGAGTGCCGATAACGCTGTCATAAAATGGGTCAGCCCTGCCGAACCATTCATCCAATATTCAGGCACATTTTCAAACTCAAAGTTCATTCGACGTACAGGGAAACTCGCGCCTGCGCGATTGGTAATTTTTACCTTGGCATTCATCTTTCGGCTCCTATGAACATCCGATAAAGATATTCAATCCTTATATTTATTCTGTCTTTTTATCTTACGTGATTAGGCTCTGCCCATAAGTGCAGTTAAGGTCAGCAAAATATCAGTTTAGGACAGTTTTAGAGCTAAATTGTTAGACAATCCACCCCACACCCAAATCCGCCTAAAGATAGAAAGTTAGTACAAACAAAGATGATGAGCATAAAAATAAGGCATTAGGCCTCATTTTTTATGCTGCTACATGCACCAAGTGCACGGGAACTTTTTCCTTTAAAAAGCCGATTTGCAAAGCAATATTCTTTTCAAAAACTTCACCTGAGCAAAGTTCAAAATGATTACTTTGCAGCATGTAATAGCGTGCATTTGGCATTTTATGGACCGCCGCACGTATTGCTGTTTCTGGAATGACTGTATCGTTTTGCCCTGAAATCACCAAAATTGGCATATTCAATTTATGCACGGAACGAATCGGGTTATATAATGGTACCTCTAAGAAGATACGGGCCCGAGTTTTTGTTTTCCCAGTTCGCATTCTCAGGAAGTTGCGACAGATAACCCTCCCATGCATCTGCTGTGGTCATGGCCGCATCATCCTGCACATGCCCAACAATTGGACGATAAACGGGTTTATTGAGCAAGCCACCCATCAAGTCACAAAGACCAACAACACTCAAACGGGCCAATTTTGCCAGTGGAACACCTTTCAAACTGGATAAACCACTGACAAGCGGTGCTTGAAGTAATACTGCACAAATTTCTGGATGATTGGCTGCAGTTTGAATCGCATGCCCACCCGAGAAAGAATACCCCCACCACTCATAAAACTTAATTGTTTTATATTCATGCCCATATTCCCTTTTCGGCAATTAATTTTGGCGCATGTCTTCATCTACAGCATACGCCAAAGCCTTCCCCAACTTATGCTGCCTTCACTTTTCCTTTAGGCTTCTCTAAAACAACTGACCAAACCAGATTCGGACTATCAACGGATTGGTTAAACATTTCTGTATCTTTTTCAAGATTATGGCTAACAAACCATTCGGAAGACTTTCCTTGACGTGGCAAGACCCAATCCCCTCGTTGTACATAACCCGATTGCATGCCATATACGATACTATGCTCTGTCTTCTCATTGATTGGCGCAACCGCTTTAACAGCAGCCATTTGACGAATATCCAACTCATTGATTAAGCGACAAATATAATCACACGCTAAATCAATTTTGAGTGTCCAAGGCGCATTGGTATAACCAAATAAGTACGCAAAATTAGGAACATCCTGAATTAATGTTCCTTTATAACTCATTTTTTCATTCGGTTTAATCTGCTCTTGATCGACCGAAATTTGAATCCCCCCAAGCATCTGTAACTCAAGGCCTGTCGCACTTACAATAATATCTGCATCAAGCATTTCACCTGATTTCAACAAAATACCCTTTTCGCTAAAACACTCAATATGATCTGTTACAACAGAAGCTTTACCTTCGCGAATTACAGCAAATAAATCATTATCTGGAATAGCACAAAGACGCTCATCCCAAGGCATATATTTCGGTGTGAAGTGGGACATATCATAGTGCTCACCCAACGCTTTTTGCGCATTTGACAGCAAGAATGAGCGCATTTTATTTGGGAAACGACGTGATAATTTATAAATACCACGCTGCATAAAGATATTACGCTTACGGAAAATTTTATACACCAACTCTTCAGATAAGAATTTTCGGCAGGCATCAACCAATTTGTCGGTATTTGGCACATTAATCACATAACTTGGAGAACGCTGCAACATCGTGATATGCGCCGTCTCATTTGCCATCGCAGGAATTAAGGTCACCGCAGTTGCGCCACTGCCAATCACCACCACACGTTTGTTTTTATAATCTAAGTTTTCTGGCCAGTGCTGCGGATGCACAAATTGCCCTTTAAAATTTTCCAAACCTTGATACTTTGGCGTATAACCTTGATCGTGGTTATAATAACCTGTAGCGGCGATCAGATAATTACAACCAAATTGACATACTTCGCCCGTTGCCTCATCTATCGCATCTACCGTCCAACGATTGGTTCGAGTGGAAAAATTTGCTGAGTTAATTTTAATACCGTACTGAATTTTCTGATCAATACCAAATTTTTCAGCAGTGTCTTTTAAATAGCTTTTTATGGACTCTCCAGCAGCTAAAACTTGATTACTATTCCAAGGGCTGAACTTAAAGCCAAAACTAATCACATCTGAGTCAGAGCGGATTCCAGGATAACGAAAAAGATCCCACGTCCCGCCTAAAGCCTGACGACGTTCTAAAATAGTAAATGATTTGTGCGGGCTTTGTTGAGTTAATTGGCATCCCATACCAATACCCGAAAGCCCTGCTCCGATGATGACGACATCATATTCCTTTTGCATTTTGCATCTCCTTGTCGCTTTTGTATTTTTCTTCCATTTATACTAATTCTTATGAAAATTAAAACTTGACATAATGAGACAGATATTTAACTCTAGGAGACAGGCTTAATAAGGGATAAGAATTGAATTTACACCTTCTTTACAGCACATAAGCAACTAATTTATATGATTTTTATTAAAAACAATCGTAAAACAAAACCATCTTATTACTAAATAAGTTTCATAAAAGCTTATCAATATTGCACTGCGGCAATAACTAACAATCCAACAAACAAAACATCTAACTAGATGCCATAAAAAAAGCGCCCCAAAGGGGCGCTTTTTCACACAATCAGATGATTATGCAGTTACTTTAGCAACTACACCAGCACCAACTGTACGACCACCTTCACGGATCGCAAAACGTAGACCTGGGTCCATTGCGATCGGGTGGATTAATTCTACTGACATCT
>NZ_JBIQOD010000015.1:0-82334 GCF_044130335.1 Acinetobacter halobius | reverse complement strand
TTCTTCGCACATACAGTTGCAATTGCAGCTGTTAAAGTTGTTTTACCATGGTCAACGTGACCGATTGTGCCCACGTTAACGTGTGGCTTATTACGTTCAAACTTAGCCTTAGCCATGTTCATCTTCCTCGTTTACGTCGAACACAGGTATAAACAACTCAGTATCGACACATCGCCTAAAAAAATCAGACACCAAATACTTGAAAAGCAGACTAATAAGCCTGCTTTCTTAAAACTTGTAGATAATCTACTAAACTGTAATCTGGAGCTCTTATCGAGATTTGAACTCGAGACCTCTCCCTTACCAAGGGAGTGCTCTACCACTGAGCTATAAGAGCAAATATAAAACTTCAAATGGAGCGGGAGACGAGGGTCGAACTCGCGACATGTAGCTTGGAAGGCTACCGCTCTACCAACTGAGCTACTCCCGCACGATGTTGGTACAAAGACCACTTTTTGAAGTCTTAAAATTGGTGGTGAGGGAAGGATTCGAACCTTCGAAACTTTCGTAGCGGAGTTACAGTCCGCCCCCTTTGACCGCTCGGGAACCTCACCATTTTACACTTACTTCAGTGTCGCTCTTTACTTAACTTACTCAACTCTCTAAGATGGTGCCGGCACACGGATTCGAACTGTGGACCTACTGATTACAAGTCAGTTGCTCTACCAACTGAGCTATGCCGGCGTTTCTTAGTGTTTCGTACGTTTCGTATCGGAACGGTGTGCAGTTTAGCAAAACTCAAAATCCTTGCAAGTGTTTTTTTCAAAAAAAACGTCAAAAACTCACAAAATCAATCCGTTTGATGATAATTCAACCGCTTTGATCACTGCGCGAGCTTTTATTTGGGTTTCATTCCACTCAGATTCAGGATTTGAGTCATAAACAAGCCCTGCTCCTGCTTGTACATAGACCTTATTTTCACGAATCACGCAGGTACGAATCGCAATCGACATGTCCATTTCACCATGCCAGCCCAAATAACCAACAGCACCACCAAAAATTCCACGTTTTACGGGCTCAACTTGGTCAATAATTTCCATTGCTCGAATTTTAGGTGCACCTGAAAGAGTGCCTGCAGGGAAAGTTGCTTTAAAAACATCCAATGCATCCACATCATCACGGACTTCGCCTTGAACATTGGACACAATATGCATGACATGTGAATAACGTTCGATCACCATTTGATCTGTCACTTGCACTTTTCCAATTTTTGAGACGCGACCGACATCATTTCGCCCCAAGTCAATCAACATCAAATGTTCTGCAATCTCTTTTTCATCCGATAATAAGTCTTGCTCAAGAGCTAAGTCTTCTTCTTTGGTTTTACCACGTGGGCGTGTTCCTGCCAGCGGACGTACCGTTGCAATGCCATTTTCAAGACGCGATAAAATTTCAGGGGACGAGCCGACAATATGAAAAGGCTGATTATTTTCCAAAGTTTGCCCTTGCACCAAGAACAAGTAAGGCGATGGATTCAAATGACGTAGTGCGCGATATACTTGCAGAGGTTCTCCATCAAAGTCAGAAACCATGCGATGCCCTGGTACGACCTGCATCACATCACCCGCACGAATATACTCTTTCACCGTCTCAATGGATTCTAAGAATTTCTGTTTTCCAGTGAGTGACTCAAAATGTGGTGCAGTATGTGGAGTCGCTTTAAGACTAATTGGTGTTGCCAACAAATCCTCTAGAACATCTAGTTGCTGCTGTGCTTGCTGATAAGCCTCCGCATTATTGACATCAGCATGCACGATCAGGAATAAAGTATCTTTTAAATTATCAAACACAATTACTGTTTTAGACAGCATCATCCAAATATCTGGTAAGCCTACAGGATCCGCTTCTGGCACGTTATTTAAACGTGGTTCAATATAACGTACTGCATCATAACCAAAGTAACCCACCAAGCCCCCTGTAAAGCTTGGTAAAGCAGGTAAATCTGCTTGGGTTGGAACTTTATATTGAGCTTGAAAATCACGGATATATTGAAAAGGATCTACGCAAGGCTGCTTTTCTATCGCTCCATCGGCTTGTTGAATGGTGAGCTCACCTGCGTTGCACGAGAAAACTGTCGATTCACCTAAACCAATAATCGAGTAGCGCGCCCAGTTTTCACCACCCTCCACGGATTCAAACAAATAGGCTTGCTTATGCTCTTTTAGGCGAGCAAAAACAGATAATGGCGTCTCGGTATCGGCTAAACGCTGACGATAGACAGGAATTAGGTTATAACCTGAGTTTTTGAGTTGATCGAATTGAGCTTGTGTTGTCATGAGTGTTTCTCTATTTTTTCAATATGGCGATATCAGTTTTTAAAATTAGCAGGTTGAGTTTCGCCATCGAAAAGCCATATGTTTACTCATGTTCATTCCTTCGTTTACAAAGTTACCCAATCAGCTCACACAGATTATCTACCACTTGTTGTGGCTGACAGTCTAAAATATTTTCACCATGATTATAGCCATAGCTGACCACAACACAATCAATACCCGCACGGCGTGCAGCCTCAACGTCATTGGATGAGTCCCCAATCATTAAGACCTGGTCTTTGTTTTGCGCATATTGTTCAACACAGTGTAACAACTGACGCGGATGAGGTTTGCGCTCTTCAAAACGATCTCCACCGATGACATCAGCAAAATAATGACTCATCCCCAAATGATCGACAATGGCGCGAGCAGGTTGTTCAGGCTTATTGGTCACACAAATCATGGTTTTCTTTTGCGCCAAGCCCCATTCCAAAAATGGCACAATGCCATCAAAAGGTAGCGTTTCCGCACATGGGTCAGCATTATAAATCTTTAAAAACGTATCCAATAATTGTTGTTGCTGGGCTGGATCAACTTCACCAGTCAAATGCTTCAAGGTACTTTGACAAAACAGAGCCGTTCCTTTTCCTATCCAGATCCGCACCTGTTCTTCCGTCACGGTTGGTAGTTGCATGGCATTGAGACTCATGTTCATGGCACGATGTAAATCTGTTGCAGAATCCACCAAGGTTCCATCTAAATCAAAAAGTAAAACTTCTCGTTGCGCCAAGTTAGCAATATTCATTCACCCTCACCCATTTTTATCATGTGCTGCCCAAAAACAATCAAGGCATGCTGTTGCATGCCTTGATTGTAGTGTGATCTGAATCTTATTTGAACATCAGCCACGCAATAATGGCTAAAATAATCAAGACAATGATCGAGATCAGCCCAACAGAGGCATTCTTTTGCGTCTCAGCCGCTTGAGCAACGGGTGTTGAAACTTCACTAACCTCAGTTGGGGGCTCATTTGAAGCAGTAACATCTACACCTTCAGGAATAGGCGCAGGTTTAGGAATACCGACATTTTGCGGCATACCATCACGTGTTAGGCTTACATTAGCATCGCGCTCTTTCAGCTCAGGCATTCCCTGATCATTCATTTGCTGTGCTACTGTTTTGGGTTGCTCAGGTTCTGCTTGTGCTGTTTCCGAAGTAGCAACAGCTTCCGATGGCTGAGCAATCGTCTCTTCTACCACAGTCGCACCCAACGTCGCATCATCTACTGACTCAACCACCTGCTCAAGTGGCTTTGCAGGCTCAAGTACTGAAAACTTTAAGCTGGCAAACTGGACAATATCACCCTGCTTTAACAAGGTCTCTACAGCAATTTGCACATCATTGACAAACGTGCCATTTGACGAACCGAGATCTTGTAACCAGAGTGCTTGCTCTTTCAGTAAAAAGGCTGCGTGCTTACGCGAAATTTCAGATTGTTGTAATAAGATATCTGCAGTCTGATGACGACCCACCAACATATCACGATCAATATTAATTTCTTGACCAGTTAACTCACCAGAAATTGCTTGTATTTTCCAAGTCATGACTTATCTCTCTATGTGCTGATTTATCATAACACAGTGAATATTCTTTACCATTTTGCCTTTTATGCAGATGAAGTAAAATCATCTATGCTGTATTTAACTGTAAATCCTCAGATTTTAAAGTAAGTTGTCGAGACCGAATTTTGTGTCATCTGCCCAAGCATGGCACCTTGCATCCGATCAACACTTAAATTCTTCCATACAGACTCAGGTTGCTGCACTTGTGGCAACTGACTTGACGTGGTCTTCTGAGGCACTTTAGCAATGGGTTGTTTTTGAATCACAGGTTCAATCGCAACAGGTGTTGTTTCTACCTTAGGTTGAGTTGCTGTCGGGCTGCTCGGTACACGCTGATAAGATTGTGGCAAGCTTGGTTTCGTTGAGCTAACAGGCAAACGTTGCTGGAAGACATCATCGACATTTTCTGGTAATTTTGAAAAACTACCATCTTTATCCATAGCCAACTGCAAACTGTATAACTGACTATAGCGCTGTTGGGAAAGGCGACGTGCTGACTCAGCATCACCAACAATCGTTGGATGAATGAAAACCAACAAATTGCGTTTCTGATCCGTCTTACCATCTGAACGAAATAAGCGCCCCAAACCAGGAATTGCACCTAGACCAGGAATTGACTGGCGTGAATAGGCTGTATTATCAGAAATCAAACCACCTAGAACAATGGTATTACCATGTTCTGCCAAGACTGAAGTCTTGATCGCACGCTTACTGGTAACCAAATCTTGCGCTTCACCCTTATTGGTTTTGACATCTGAGACTTCTTGTTCAATCTCTAAACGGATCGTTCCGCCTTCCCCAATATGTGGCACCACCTTAAGCGTTACACCCACATCTTTACGTTCAATCGTTGTATAGGGATTGGCTGTGCCTGAAGATGTGGTAGAAACCGAACCCGTCACAAACGGTACATTCTCCCCCACAACGATATAGGCTTCTTCATTATCCATAGTCACAATAGACGGTGTGGAAAGCAGATTCGACTTGGTTTTACTCTTTAAAGCCTGAATCATGGCACCATATAATTGGCGAGAACCATCACTGCCTTCTTTGTAATCACCCAAAATGAGTGAAGCACCAGCTCCAATTGCACTGGCTGCCCCTGCACCACCACTGGCTAAATAACCCGCCGCAATACTTTGTAAACTTGAACCAATATTGTCAAAGTTAATAATTCCCACACCACTGCTTAAATCACCCATCGCCCATTGTACGCCCAGTTGATCTGCATCATTTCCTTCCACTTCAAGAATAGTTGCTTCAATCAGGACCTGCTGACGACGAGTATCCAATTGCTGAATAGCAGACTCAATTTCACGCATGAGCTGTGGATCGGCTTTAACAACCAACGCATTTTGTGAGCTATCAGCAATAATACTCACTCCATTACTATTAAAACTGGTGATGTTGTTTTGATTGCGATTAGACTGGCTATTTAAGTTAATACTGGGTGTAGAAATCTGTGAAGACGAACCCTCACTGTTATTATTTTGACTAAAGGCCGCATTAGTGTTGCCACTATTATCAGCAGACTCGTTACTATTGACTGCTTGTCCCGAAACTAAGCCTTGTAAAATCTCAGATAAGTTTTTGGCGCTGGCATATTTTAAACGAAAAACCTTCAAGCCACCCAGACGTTCCGCAGCAGGCACATCGAGCATCTCGATCATTTGGCGAATACGTTTACGTGTAGCGGTATCCCCTTTTAAAATAATCCGATTGGTGCGGTTATCTGCAATAATACGTATTCTTGAGCCTTTTAAGTCCTTGATGGAACCTGTGCCGCTCATACTCTCCAACAACCCTATCATCTCTTCAGCTTGACTCGACTGTAACGACACCGCTTCAATGTCATTTTGTCCCGTACCATCCAAATTACGGATAATGGTTTCAAGCTGATAAATATTGCTAGCACGATCGGAAACAATCAGTGCATTGGTTCCATTCACTGCCGATAAATGTGCAAATTGTGGCATCAGCGGGCGTAATGCTGGAATTAAATCATTGGCATTGGTATTTTCCAGCCAAATCACCCGCGTCACAATCTGATCACCTGTGGCGCGGTGACGTGCATCATAGGGAATGCCTGAGCTTTTTACATTGCTATCAGGCACAATTTTAATGGTTCTTCCAGATGGTATTGCCACTACACCATTCACATTCAGCACCCCTAAGAACAAATCATAAACTTCTTCTTTGTTAAGTGCTTTGTTTGAAATGACCGTAACATTGCCACGAACCCTTGGATCCACCGCAAAATTTTTCCCAGTGATATCTGCAACTTCATTAATAAATGCAGTTAAATCTGCATCGCGTAGATTAATTTTCCATGTTTGCGCATAACTGGCTGTGCTCACCGTGGCAAGCAAAGGTGCTGCAATTGTTAGTGCCCATGCTGAGCGGTGATTCAATAAAGCCATAAATCCAAATCATTCCTAACTGATACTGGTGATGCTTGATCACTGAAAATTTTGTTGTACCGTAATGATACGATCACCACGTTTCACTTCTATTTTTACTTGTCCTTCACGACGCGCACGCTCCAACAACTGCGCATCATTTTGCCCCTGTCCGATCGCTTGACCGTTTAAAGACATAATCTGATCTCCCGCCTGCAAGCCTAAACGACTACGTAGTGCAGCAGGGGTTTGTTCCGTCACTTGATAACCTTGGCCAGCATTATTGTTGGTACCGACACCCAAATCCTTTAAATATTGCTCGCGATCTTGTTGTAAGCCCTGTACTGCCTGGCCTAATGCTTGCTGCTCTTGACTCACAGGAGGAACTGCAACAGGTGCAGTCGTCGGAGCCACAATTTGCTGATCTAGATTATCAATTCCTTGGAACAACAATTCTCGGGTTTGCCCACTGTTATTTTTGAGAATCGCGCGGTCCCAATAGACCTCAGCCAAATAATATGAACTGCCTTCTATGCTTTCCCCCACCCGATAACGATCTGCTACATTATTTGACTTAATCACAGCAGATGAAAACTGACTAGGTTGCCCAACCACCACACCTTGTAGCTGTAGATTGAGCTGATCATCTGCAGGATTCTTACTTTGCTCTGCAAATAACGCAAAATTGGTAATATTCGGGACTTGGGGTTGCTGTGAACCCAATTCAACACGTGGCATTTGCATAACTTGTGGTGGCGCTACCCAGAGCCAAAATAAGCCAGCCAACTTCCAGCATAGTGCCAAGATCAAAAGCATTAAACACAGTGGTGCTAGGCGCTCAAACTGTTTAAGGTTCAGCTCTGGTAATTTCTGTAGATCAAAACCCATTAAAAGCCCCCATTCAGCAGAGGCTGACGCGAACTCACCACATAACTATCTAGACCTGCTTTACCTTGATAAGATGGCACATTTAACATTAAACGTTGGGTTAATTGCACATCCAGCATCAAGTCTGGATCAACCGTTAAATTCATGAGTTTTTGTTGACGTTGATCCTGCAAATTAATCATGAGTTTATTTTGATCTTGCGATAACTTTCCTGCCAACGATGGAATTTGCATTTGCTGTGGACGTTGCGCAAAGATATACATCAATTCCCCTCCAGCCCACTGCATGCCACCACCTACCTGACTAAAACCTTGCTCTTTTTTATAATTAAAATCAATTTCTTGCAACTGGATTGCATTGCTAGGCCATTGCCAATTGGCGATCGACTTTAAAGTTTCTGGAGCAATTTGTCCGTTCAAATCCCGCACGATGACTTTTTTCCCGAAACCATAGGCCAACACACCATCCAGTTTGGTATTGGCACTATAAATCTCAACATTGGCGCCTGCACGCAGTAACAGTAAATCTAAAGGTCGGGTTGTCCAAACAACGGTTCCACGTAATTTTCCAGTTTGCCAATCGGCCTGTCCATGCCAAAGATTACCGCTGACATTCTGCAAAATCTGATTGTTTTTATAAAATTTTGCAATGAGCCATGCTGCCGGTATTTGCAGCAAAACGAAGATTAAAAATACTACAACTGTAAACATCCACCACGTGACGTATTTAGGTTTTGTGATTCTCCCACCACGAACTTTCAATTATTCTTCCTTGCTTCATTTTTTGTCTTTCTTTGATAGACATTATGCATAATTTTACAACAACACCAAACGTTAACTACAAAAAAAACCAAGCATATAATGCTTGGTTTTCGCAGTTTATGTCACGTCTGTGACAAGGCGATGACTTAGATTAGAAAATCTTCTAGCTTCGCACCTTTTTCCAACTGAGCCACTAACCAGCGTGGTTGCTTACCACGACCTGTCCATGTTTCAGCAGCATTACTTTTGTTACGGTAACGTGGCTCGACAGACTTACGCGTGCCTTTCTTACGCTTCGTTGCACCAAACTCTAAAATTTGTTCGATGCTTAAACCTACATTTTCTGCAATTGCAATAATTTGGGTATATGCATCTTCAACTGCTTGATCTTTTTTAGATGCAATTAAAGCTTCCGCTTCGATTTGTAGACGCTTTAACTCTTCTACGGATAAATTACTAATATCTGGCATACATTAACTCCATTAACCAACATTTTATTTACTGAGCCTATTTAATAATATTTTGATTAGACCAAAGACTCAACTCATCCATGACTTAAACAACAATACTTAGACAGTATTTATATAGTCTAGCGACTTTTAAAATAAATAAAAAGACATTTATATTTTATGTCCGATGGTTAACTCGAATTCTTTGAGTTTATGACGCGTCAGTTCAGGGATTAATGTTTTCTGCATATTCACCTTATCGACACAAACAATAACCGCTTCCGCTTCTGCAACGATAGATTGTTGTTGCTCGCTCCAGAGTAAATAATGCATACGAAATGCACTATTTCTAAGTTCTTCAATCCGTGCACCGATGCTTAATTGATCTGGATAAAATACAGGTTTTAAATACTTGCACTGATTTGATGCGACCACAGTCAGTATGTCCGAAGATAAAATACCTGTCCGCTCAATATAGGCCAAACGAGCACTTTCCACATAACGGTAATACATGACGTTATTAACATGACCAAAGGCATCCATATCTCCCCAAGCCACCTGTTGGGTATAAACCAATGGGTAATCTAACAGGCTCCGCATTATCCACCTATATTTTCATTTCGACAAAATTTGCATTATTTTCAAAAATTAAATTTAACTGTTTAATTAAATCCTCATCTCCGTTTAAGGTCGACTTGATTCTTAAATAGTTCATTAATACATTATCTGGATATAAATTTAATAACTCATCGGCTTGGTCTTTGTTCCCTAAAGCCGTATAAATATGCCATTTTGCAAAACTCAAAACGGGCACACTCATATACTTCGCTTCCCATGCTTCGATATGCTGTTGTAAATCGACATAATCAGGTAGCTGTTTCAAAAGTTGCTGTTGAAACCACAAATAAAATACTTCTGCATTAAACTGTTGATTGAGCAAATGAATCGACAGAATTTCATGTTGTGCACTCAAATCAGGCATGCGCGCTAATAATTTAAGCCATAAAAGTTGAATATCATAACTGCGGGTAAAAATCTGATCCGATAGATCTAAATAGCGCTGTTTTAAATCTTCTAAATTGTCATAGCTGGCTTGATCAAATTTAATCAACAAACGTTTCAACCATGCTTTCTTCACATCCTGATCCAAATGACCATATTGGGTTGAACGCAAATACAGCCATGGAAACTGAACCGCGAAACGCCCCCACAACTCTTTTAAACAGGATTCATAAGCTGTTTGTACATCCTTTAGCCATGGTGAAAGTTCATGTTGATTAAGAAACTCAAGATGAGTGAGTGCTTGTTCCGCATCCTCTTTCGCTAAAAAGAGTTCAATACGCTGAAGTTCAGCCAGTTCAAAAGCCATTGCATTGCTTTGACTTAGTGCACTGAGTGCTTCTGGAAACTGCGCCTTCATCAAGTATAAGCGCGCATCAATAATACTTTTGAGCAAGCCCGACTGAGCAAACGCATTTTGAATAAAGGCCTGCTGATCTCGACCTGCATCTAACAACCAGATCACAGCCAATTGCTCGTAGGGATGTAAATTTTTAAAATCAAAAACCGTTTCTGCTTTACGTTTTTCCCGACTAAGATAACGTTTCAGCCCGAGCCAACATAGGTGCAAACCAAGACTCAGTACGGCTAATGCAAGAAACATCACCCAAAGATTGGTTTGCAATTGCCAGTCATGCCAAAATACATAGACATAGCCTGCACCATGTCCGTAACTCAAAACACTCAGTACAGCAATCGCAATTAAACTCACCAAGCCATAAGCAGTCAGTATTTGTTTCATCTCATTACCCCAGCAACGCACGTGTGCCTAAAATCGGGGTGGGCACGACCATCAAAGTCTTTAATTTATTCAATTGTTTTAGCAGTTCTTTAGCTTTAGGATCTGGTAGCTGCTGAATGAGCAACATAACCTCAGTCAAATCTTTTTGGTATTCGGTGTATTGTCCTGAAATTAAGGCTTGGCGGGCCAATAACAAACGCAATTGGGCCTCTTTCAAAATAATCTGGCGTTGCATTAACGCTGTTGCGGGTGCTTGAGCAGGTTCAAGCTTAAACCATTGTTTCCAAAAGGGTTCAGACGAATCACGTACGGTGCTTAACTGTGGTTGCTGTATTTCACGATTTAAAGCCAGATCAATCTGTTGCAGTTGACGGTTAATTTGTGCTTGCTGTTCATTGCGCTCAGCCACAAATTTCTGAATGGTTTGCATATCTCGCGCGATGACCTGATGCAGACTTTGCTTCAACGCCACAGCCAAGTTATATTTTTCTAGTTGCATATCTAAAAAGGCCAATTTATCGGTGGCCACCACATACTGCTGTTGCTTTAAGGCAAACTCCACCAAGTCCAGTTGTTGTTTGATAAACAAAATTGGATCAATACCCTCAACCACTTCTTCAGTGAGCTGACTACTCGTCGCATTCGCTACTGCAGGACTCTGCTTCAAAGTTTCTTTTTGACGTTGCATGGCGACAACTTGATCGTTCAAATTAGCACTGCGCTGCTCGATTTGGTGCATCTCACTCAACAAAGCAGTTTGCTGTGTACTCAGCCCCCACACGTCATAACTCAGCTTCGCAACCCACGCCAACGCAGCCATTAACACCACTATAAGAATCTTCTTCATGCGTTCCCTTGCCCACTGCATAACAACTGTACAATCGTGGCTGTCTTTAAGTCTTTCAGTACACTCACTTTAAACTGTACATACATTTGCTGTTGAGACTGTTTCAAGATGTGAGCCAAACGTTCACCTAATACCAAAAAGTGTCCTTTTTGCAAAAGTTGAATGTTTGTGTCTAGCAGAGCTAACCAATTCAGCCAACTAGCCTCACTACTGATCAGCGCAACATAATCATTATGTTCTGATAAACATTGAACCAATTCAGCCTGTTGCTGCAAAGTTTGATGAGGACAACGGCGTTCATATAGCACAAAGTTCAGTATAAAACGCCCGTGTTGCATTAAGGTGTCCATCATAAACTGACGCCCACCCTCGCCACGCCAAAATGCAATGCTCGCATCACCAGCCAAGTTCTGCAAAACAGGTAATTGTAACATCCCTTCTGAGCTTTCCACCTCAGGCACCACACTGTCCAAACCATATTCAGCCAAAGCCTGCGCTGTTTTTTGTCCAACAGCAATCCACTGAAGATGCTTTAAGTCAGACAGAGCTAACCCACTGTGCACCAATTGATCCATACCAAACTGTACAGCACTTGGACTAACCACGACCACAACCTGTACCTGAGGCAACTGATCATACAAATGTGCCAAGTCTGTATCCCATTGCCTTGGAATGAGTTCCAATAAAGGCAGAGAGTAGACCTCAACCGCCTGTTGCTCTAGCACTTGAGTCAGGCTTTTCGCCCGATCGACTGGACGCGTATTAATAAACAACATCGTAACCAATATTAATGATAAAAAGCTTTGAGCAAGTCACCAGCGCCTTGTGCCAATAGCTCTTGCGCCAGTACAACCCCTAAATGCTCTGCTTCAGCAACATCACCTGTCACTTGTGCTTTCAGTAAGGTTTGCCCATCGACACTGCCCACGCGGCCTTCAAGCTGAATGCGGTTATCTGCTAAAGTGGCATAACCTGCAATCGGTACCTGACAGCCACCTTCAAGATAAGCATTGAAAGCGCGTTCAGCACGTACACAAGTATCTGTTTCTAGATGTAGTAAGGGATGAATCAGGTCCAAGACTACTTGATCATTTCCACGACACTCTAGCCCTAAAGCCCCCTGACCCACAGCAGGTAAACTCAACTCTGGTTGAATGGTATGGCGGATACGCTCTGCCAAACCCAAACGTTTTAATCCTGCACTGGCCAAAATGATGGCATCATACTGACCCGCATCCAGTTTAGATAAACGTGTTCCCACATTGCCGCGTAAGTCGATAATGTCTAGGTCTGGTCGTTGTTTTAAGATTTGGCATTTACGGCGCAAACTCGAAGTACCAACCTTTGCCCCTTGTGGCAATGCATCAAAACTCGCATAACTATTCGACACAAAGGCATCTAAAGGATCTTCACGCTCACAGATGACCGCCAGTGATAAGCCTTCAGGCAAAGCCATTGGAACATCTTTCATCGAATGCACTGCCAAATCAGCACGACCATCCAATAACGCTGCTTCAAGCTCTTTGACAAATAAACCTTTGCCACCAATTTTTGCCAATGGCGTATCTAAAATTTTGTCCCCTTGAGTAACAAAAGTTACCAACTCTACGGTGAGCCCCTCATGCAATGCTTCTAAACGAGCACGAATATGTTCAGCCTGCCAAAGAGCAAGTGGGCTTTGTCGAGTAGCGATCTTTAGGGTTTTCATAAATTTTAGTATGTGCCAATAAGAATGAAACTATCTTAAACTGAATTTCCCCCATTGGAAATGTATTCAGCCTAAAGCACTGAGTCTCATTTCTTGCAGCATTACCGATGGCTTTAAGTTAGAGCTTATGTAAGCGCTCACGCAATCCTGGCAAATGCCGTCGGCTGACTGCCAAACGTTCATCTAGCTCACGGCAACGCACTTGATACTGTCCAGAGTTAACCACCTCTAACCCTTCTAAAAAGTGAACTGAAACCAAAGCATTGCGGTGGATGCGAATAAAGGCATCCCCAAACTCATGTTCTAAGTCTTTTAAGGTTTCATCAATTAAAACACTGCCATTTCTATGACGGACAGTGACGTATTTTTGATCCGCTAAAAAATAATAAATATTTTCAACAGGAACCAACTCCACACCACGATAGGTTTTCGCTGCGATTTGATGTCGCTTTACATTAAATTCGTCCATATTTTCTTTTTGTTTTATCTCGCTCATTTGAGCTTGGGTTAATTTAGTGAGGTGACCAAGCACCTGTTGCAATTCCTGTTGCATCACTGGTTTTAATAAATAGCCTTCAGCATGTGACTTAAATGCGTCAAGCGCATGTTCATCGTAAGCTGTACAAAACACCAAAGCAGGCATGGGCTCAAGCTGACGCAAAAAATGCGCACAGGTTAAACCATCCATTTCTGGCATTTGAATATCCAAAAGTACAACGTCTGGCTCATATTGTTGAGTGAGTTCTATAGCTTGTTGACCATGCGATGCGGTTGCCACCACCTGATGTCCAAGCTGACTCACCAATCGAGATAAACGTTCAATTGCTAAAGGCTCATCATCACAAATTAGGATGTCCATTTATCTCCCCCCAACAGTCACCTTGTTTATTTTTATAGGTTCACTGTGGCTTATTTATATTGATACTGCACAACAGTGGTATACATTCCTTCCCCTGCATAAGTTTGAAAACTGACACTACGCCCAAAATATGCTTCTAGACGCTGCTTCACATTTTCAATGGCAATACCATGTCCCTGTCGTTTATGAATTGTTTCCTTTGTAAATGGGTTAGTTATCACGATATTAACTTGATTTTGCAATATTTCAATCAGTACACTTATCGTACTCTTAGTTAAAAATTTTTCAACTCCATGAAAAATACTATTTTCAAGTAAAGGTTGTAAAGTTAAGAGTGGAATATGTACCTGCGGACATAACTCGGCATGTTCGATTTTCCATTCAACCTGTAAACGATCTCCCAAACGAATTTGCTCGATTGCCAAATAGCGTTGACATAGCTCAATTTCATCACTTAACTTCACCAACTTCAGCTCTTGAAAGCTGGCTCTAAACAGGCGCGACAAGTTGAGTAACATTTGCTCTGCTTTATCTGGATCAATCGCAATTAAACTGACAACATTATTTAAACTATTAAACAAAAAATGTGGATGAATACGGGCTTGCATAGCTTGTACCCGCGCATTCAGTTCACTATGTTGCTGCCTGAACCACTGCTCTCTTAAATATAGATAACGAAAACAAAAAGTCCCCAACAGCAGACCATAACCCAAATGTAGTGCCACATCCTCGAATAAAACTGGCGAAGTTAAACCTTTGAGACTAAAATTGATGCCAAAGAAGATCAGTATATTAAGACTCAGCGTGGTTGCCAAAACAATGATCTGTAATAAAAAAAAGCCTGACAATAAAGTCATACCTAAACTTAAATTTTGCAACTTTTTTTGAGCATACTGCATCAGTGCGGTAAACGACAGCAACACCCAATTAATGTAAAGCATATAACTCAGCACATGCCCAAACACCAAAGCTGACCAAGACTGTGCTTCGGCCAAAGCCAACAGCATAGCCAACAAATTTCCACCAACAAACAGCTCCAGCAAATGTGGCCATTGCACAATTTTACTAAATAAATAGGAAATATTGGGCTTGGTCATACTGGAAGTTAAACTTTGCGCATCTTGAACTTCGGCAAGTTGTCTTGAATTTGTTATACTCATGCGAGTTCTACCGCTTTTTATCTTATTGAGCCGACATGACCACATCTTCTAATTCCTCAAATCCGTCACAAGCCCAAACTTCGGGTATGTGGGGCGGTCGTTTCTCTGAAGCTACTGATGCCTTTGTTGCTGAATTTACAGCATCTGTACAATTTGACCAACGCTTTTATAAACAAGATATTGCAGGCTCTATTGCCCATGCGACCATGCTTGCAAAAGTTGGCGTTCTGACCGAACAAGAACGTGATGACATCATCAATGGCTTAAACACCATTCAAGCTGAAATCGAAGCGGGTCAGTTCGAATGGCGTATTGACCTAGAAGATGTGCACATGAATATTGAGTCGCGTTTGACTCAACGGATTGGCATCACAGGTAAAAAGCTCCATACAGGTCGTAGCCGTAACGACCAAGTGGCAACCGATATCCGCCTCTATGTTCGCGATGAAATTGATGCCATTTTAGAATTACTAAAAAAATTACAAAAAGGTATTTTGAGTATTGCGGCTCAAAACACGCATACCATTATGCCAGGTTTCACCCACTTACAAACAGCACAGCCTGTGACTTTTGGTCACCACCTATTGGCATGGTTTGAAATGTTAGTCCGTGACTCTGAGCGCCTCATTGACTGTCGTAAACGTACTAACCGTATGCCTTTAGGTTCAGCAGCACTGGCAGGTACCACTTACCCCATCGACCGCGCATTTACAGCAGAGTTATTGGGTTTTGAGGCTGTTTCTGAAAACTCGCTTGATGCAGTATCTGACCGTGACTTCGGTATTGAGTTCAATGCTGCGGCTTCGCTGATCATGATGCACTTATCACGCATGTCAGAAGAACTCATTCTATGGACATCTGCTCAATTTAAGTTTGTAAACATTCCAGACCGTTTCTGTACGGGCTCATCCATCATGCCACAAAAGAAAAACCCAGATGTGCCTGAGTTAGTACGTGGTAAAACAGGCCGTGTCTATGGCGATTTGATGAGTTTGTTAACACTCATGAAAGGTCAACCGTTGGCGTATAACAAAGACAATCAAGAAGACAAAGAACCTTTGTTTGATGCGATTGATACCGTGCGTGGCTCGCTCATGGCTTTTGCAGACATGATTCCTGCTTTGGTGCCAAACATCGACATCATGCGTGAAGCAGCGCTTCGTGGCTTCTCAACCGCAACCGACTTAGCTGATTACCTTGTTAAAAATGGTGTGGCTTTCCGTGATGCACATGAAATTGTGGGTAAAGCTGTTGCTTTAGGTGTTCAAGAGTCCAAAGACCTCTCTGAATTGACTTTAGAACAACTTCAACAGTTCTCTGACTTAATTCAAGCTGATGTGTTTGAAAAAGCGCTGACCCTTGAAGCGTCAGTCAATGCGCGTAACCACATTGGTGGAACTGCACCTGCGCAAGTAGAAGCTGCCATTGAACGTGCCCATGCGCGTTTAGAAAAACTTTATGCTCAATAAGGACGTCTAGATATGACTCGACAAGTTTTTTGCCGTAAATATCAAACAGAAATGGAAGGTTTAGACTTTGCACCGTTTCCAGGTGTAAAAGGTCAAGAGCTTTTTGAAAGCATCTCCAAGCAAGCTTGGGGAGAATGGTTAAAGCACCAAACCACTTTAATCAATGAAAAGCGCCTAAATGTGTTTGAACCAGATGCAAAAAAGTTTCTTGAAGAACAACGTGAGAAGTTCTTTAACAATGATGAAAGCTTAGAAAAAGCAGAAGGCCTAAAGCCTGAGGCGTAATAAAGCGGAGTACTGCTCCAGCACGCCGTAAGACAAGCGAAGCGCATCGTTTCAAATGCCATGAAAGAGTCTGTAAAAGGACTCTTTTTTTATTTGCATGTCGATTGACTAAATCAATCTCTAAAGTAAAAAAGAAGATAGATGACACGTGGATGACTTAATTACTGTTTAAACCGATTATTTGTATCCAAATGATTGAGTGTAAACATAGCGCTACAGAACCTGTATAAAACTCAACATTACACTACAAGAACCTACATGACGCAGAAAAACATCTTTCCTATAATGACATTCAAGGATAGAGGGAAACCTCTTATCTATAACGATAAATATCCCCGATTTTAGTCTCAGATTTCCCCCAAAATCTGAGATTTTTTTTATCCAAAAATTAAGCAACCATAAAAAAGCACAACCGAAGTTGTGCTTGAAAAATAAAATTCGCTTTTTTATTTTTGGATATGTTTTTCAACTTCTTCAAAACTGGTATGACGCACATCCAAGCCTTTCACCATGTAAATCACTTGCTCAGAAATGTTACGCGCATGGTCGCCAATCCGTTCTAATGAACGTAATACCCACATCACATTAATCACGCGCGCAATATGACGCGGGTCTTCAATCATATACGTCATCAAAGTACGCGTTGCAGACTGATATTCACGGTCAATATCAGCATCGGCCATCATCACCCGTAACGCTTGCTCAGCATCCAAACGCGCGAACGCATCTAAAGCATCATGAATCATGACACGAACTTGGTTACCAATATGACGCGTTTCCATATAACCACGTGGTGATTCGCCATCTTCACATAAACTTTGCGCAATACGAGCAATTTTCGCAGCCTCATCACCAATACGCTCTAGATCAGTATTGGCTTTCGACATTGCAATCACCATACGCAAATCAATCGCAGCAGGATGGCGACGGGCTAAGATCAAGGTCAATGCTTCATCAATTTCACGCTCTAATTGATTCACTGCATTGTCTTTAAACTGTACATCTACCGCTAAGTTGGCATCGGTGTCGAGTAAAGCATGAATTGCATTTGCCACTTGTTGCTCTACCAAACCACCCATGGTCATAAATTTAGTATTCACATCCTGCAAATCTTCATTGAACTGTGAAGAAATGTGATGGTTTAAAACAGGACTATTTGGCAAAGGACGTACTCCACAGCAACATCATGAGGGACTAAAGTTTGAGCGATATTAAAACATATCAATTATGAAGATTTGATGACAAGAGCTCATTCTGAGCTTGTTTTGTCGATCCACAATGCTTTCATTTTTCGCATCTCATAGTCAGTCAACTTACCCACAGATGCCTTTAAATGCAAGATAATGCGCAAATCACCTTTCAAGTATCCGCATTGTATTTTGATTAAAACAGTATGCCTTCCCCATGAATGTCCATTTTTAGCACTAAGCTTTTAACCAAATTGACATGCATCGAATTCAATTACACCTGTCACAACTTAGCTTTCGCCAACATCATCAAAAGCAAAAGTTTATTCAAACGAATTGTTATTAGTTTCGTATATTTTTTATTGCATACATTACACTGACATATCTTAATGCATTCATTATGAAGTAAATATTTTCCAGCGTCATAAACCCTGAACCACATTCATTCACAATACTACACATTAAAAATCTGATTCCTCTATAAAATGAGGCGTGGAGAAACGGAGTGTCTCTATATCTTGTTGTCGCTGAACTGAGTTTTCTAAATCGAGTTGCTGTGAATCATTTTTCTTTCTTTTCACTTAAAACATATACGCTCATATTTTTGTGCGTAATGCTGGCTGCCTGTCAGAAACCAGAGCCAGTGAGTTTTCAGGAACCAGCTAGAATTGAAGCGTTTTCGTCACAAACGATGGATCTCACAGATTTGTGCCAAAAAATTGGCAAAAACATGTCCGAAATAGATGCTCAGCGTACCACTTTTGCTTTAGAACAAATCAACCAAGACTTGAAACTATGTCTACCTTTACTTGATTTCCAACAGCAAAAACATTTATTGAGTTTATCTAATAAAATGTACAGTGACTTCTTAGCCGTCGATCGTACGCCACAGCAACAACGTGCTTTTGAAAGTTATGCTTTAGAAATGGCACAGCACCCGACCATTCAACAGAGTCTTTTTGAACAATTAACGCTTCGTGACCAATACTTAATCAAACATCAAGGCCAATCTTATGTGGAGTTATTCGACGCAGGCGAAGGGGAAGTCCATTACCGCCGCAGCCCTGAATATTTAGCTAAAATTTTTGCACCCTATTTACCTGTTGCAGAGCAAGCGTTTATTGAACATTTAGCAGCACAAAATCAGTACCCTGCCGTGATCGACCATCAAGTTAAAATTGATGCTAAAGAAATTGCAGATCGTGCATTGTATTGGGAAAGTTATTTAAGACAATATCCTCAAAGTAGCTATCATCAAGATGCCCGCCATTTATTGAATCTATATAGCACCTTGCTGTTTATTGGACCAAATACTCAAGCTGTTTATGATGGCTATACCGTACAAAGCAGTTATTTAGAGGAAATTGAGCGTCTTGCTGAACTCAAAAATTCAGTAGTCACCGATCATGCACGTTTATTTTTGAAATTTATTGAACTTAGCCCTGAACAAAGAACAGCTCAAATCATCTTGCCTGCTTCCACTCATCCGCAGCGTTTAGGTGCAGAGCAATTATTACAAACTCAACTCGCTCACTTTATTCAACTCCGTATGGTTCAACCCGACCAAGGCAAAGACTGCTTAAGTGATGCCATTTGCCTGAACCGCTAACATATACGCTCTCAAATTGTGCTCATATTTTGAGTAAAAAGATCGCTGTTTTTGCTTAACATGCATGTTAAGATGATGCATCGCTTGACGGAGCGCGAGTAACAACTCGCTGAGATCATCTAAAGCTTTTTATGAAGTTTTGAAGATGAGTACCGTTGAACCTGATCAGGTTAAGACCTGCGTAGGAATCAAGCCATCTAAAAACTGAACGCCTTTCATTGAACTATTTCCAGTAGAAATACATTCGTTGCATTTGTATCCACAAATCAACAACACATAGAAATAGCTTCAATTGCCATCGTTTTTGGTCGTGCTTGATTCGTTGATGTCATTCATAAGGATCATTGCAATGAACCATTTAACGAATCTTTCCGCTGAAATTTCAGCACAACATGAACAAGATGCCAAAGACCTGACCCGTATCTTGCCTGCCTCTAAAAAAGTCTATATCCAAGGTTCGCGCCCAGACATTCAAGTCCCCATGCGTGAGATTGAACTGACCGAAACTCCAACAGGTTTAGGCGGTGAGTACAATCCGCCTGTCATGGTATATGACACCTCTGGCGTATATACCGATAGCAATGTCAGTATTGATCTGAATAAAGGTCTACCAAATGTTCGTGAAAGTTGGATTGAAGAGCGCGACGATACTGAAATATTAGACTGCCTCAGCTCAAGCTTTGGTCAAGAACGTTTACGGGATATTCGTACCGCTGAGATTCGCTTTGCGCATATTCAAAAACCGCGTCGTGCCAAAGCGGGCCACAATGTCACGCAGATGCATTATGCTAAACAAGGCATCATTACGCCTGAAATGGAATACATCGCTATTCGTGAAAATCAACGTCAACGCGAAGGGGTCGATGCACGTCAGCACGTGGGGCAAAACTTTGGCGCGCATAATTTGATGGAAATCACACCTGAGTTTGTGCGTAAAGAAGTGGCTGAAGGACGTGCGATTATTCCTGCCAATATTAACCACCCTGAAATTGAACCGATGATCATTGGTCGAAACTTCTTGGTGAAAATCAATGCCAATATTGGTAACTCGGCTCTCGGTTCTTCAATTGATGAAGAAGTCGCAAAAATGACGTGGGCAACCCGTTGGGGTGCAGACACCATCATGGACTTATCGACCGGTAAAAATATCCATGAAACCCGTGAGTGGATTATCCGTAACTCACCTGTTCCGATTGGTACCGTGCCTATCTATCAAGCTTTAGAAAAAGTCGATGGCGTGGCGGAAGACCTTACATGGGAAATCTTCAAAGACACGCTGATTGAGCAAGCGGAGCAAGGTGTAGACTATTTCACCATTCATGCGGGTGTCTTATTACGTTATGTACCGATGACTGCAAATCGTCTCACTGGCATTGTCTCTCGTGGCGGTTCGATCATGGCGCAGTGGTGTTTGGCCCATCATCAGGAAAACTTCCTCTATACACATTTCGATGAAATCTGCGAAATCATGAAAGCCTATGACGTGTCATTTAGTCTCGGTGATGGTCTACGTCCAGGTTGTATTCAAGATGCCAATGACGAAGCACAGTTCTCTGAGTTACGCACATTAGGTGAGCTCACTCATCGTGCGTGGAAACATGATGTTCAGGTGATGATTGAAGGGCCAGGGCATGTGCCTATGCATATGATCAAAGAAAACATGGATCTGCAACTTGAAGTTTGCCAAGAAGCGCCCTTCTATACTTTAGGTCCATTGACCACCGATATTGCCCCAGGTTATGACCATATTACTTCTGCGATTGGTGCGGCGATGATTGGTTGGTACGGGACTGCCATGCTGTGTTATGTCACCCCCAAAGAACACTTGGGCCTGCCGAACAAGAAAGATGTCAAAGATGGCATCATCACCTATAAAATTGCAGCGCATGCGGCAGATTTGGCCAAAGGTCATCCGGGTGCGCAAGTCCGTGACAATGCCCTGTCTAAAGCACGTTTTGAATTCCGCTGGGAAGATCAGTTTAATTTAAGCCTTGATCCAGACACGGCGCGTAGCATGCATGATGAGACTATGCCAAAAGAAGCACACAAATCTGCACACTTCTGTTCGATGTGCGGTCCGAAATTTTGTTCGATGAAAATCACCCAAAACGTCAGGGATTATGCACAAAATAAACAGAACACTGAACTGAATAAAATTCAGCAAGAAGAGGTTGAATCAGGCCTCAATAGCATGAAAAAACAGTTCCATGCAACAGGACAAAACTTGTACCAAAAAGTGTAAGTTCATAAAAAACCTTTTGTAATCATGCGATTCTCAGTTAGGATGAGGTGATAAATTTCATCCTGATTGAGCTTTATGAACATAATTAAGCAAGCTACATATCACCGTGAAGATGTCCAAATTGTAGACAGAACCTTTCTGTTTCGGGGTTTTATCCAAGTAGAAAAAGTAAATTTACGTCATCGTCTGTTTAATCAAACTGAGTACACCTCTGTGATTTCACGTGAGCTCATTCAGCGCCCTGAAGCGGCTGGTGTCTTGATTTATGACGATACACAACAAAAATTTGCACTGATTGAACAGTTTCGTATCGGCGCTATGGATGACCAAGATTCAGCTTGGCAGCTAGAAATTATTGCAGGGGTTTTAGATGGAGATGAATCACCCGAAAGTTGTATTCGTCGCGAAGCACTAGAAGAATCAGGTTGTCAGATTGAACAATTACAACATCTGTTCAGCTTCTATCCTTCTGCGGGCGCCTGTGCTGAACTGTTCCATCTGTATAGTGCTGCAGCCAATTTACCTGAACAAGGCGGTGTCTTCGGTATGCCAGATGAAGGTGAGAACATTTTATTGCACCTAATTGATTATGCGCAGATTGGTACATTACTTTCCAATGGTCGGCTCAGAAATGCGCCTGTCATAATGGCCTTGCAATGGCTACAACAACAGATTAAAACGACAAGGAATGTCTAAGGGGTCAGACATGACTTTAAATAATGAAAAAAATTGGATCATTGTCCAAATTTCCGATACGCACTTGATGGATCAAGATCATTTGGAATTTGTACATATGAATCCAGAGCAAAGCTTTCATCATGTGATGCAACACATTGTTGAACGCCATCCAAAAATTGATGCCATCGTCCATACAGGCGACTTGGCACAGGTTCCCGTGCCTCGGACTTATCAGCGCTATCTAGACTTTATGCAAAGTTTAAAGACGCCGTTTTACCAAGTGCCTGGCAATCATGACAATATTGAACACTTCCCTTTTCATGAGCAACAGAATAAAGCTCACGTTATTCACTTTGGTCCGTGGAGCGTAGTCTTACTCAATAGCGCAGTAAAAGGAAAAGTTGATGGATGGGTGGATGAAGCTCAGTTGATTCAGTTGGAACAGATTTTACAAGAGTTTGCACAACAGCATATTCTCATTGCTTGTCATCATCATCCCTTTGAAATGCAGTCCAAATGGATTGATCAGCATAAACTCAAGAATACCCCAGACCTCACTGCTGTGTTGGCACGACATACCAATGTCAAAATTGTCTTATCAGGTCATGTACATCAAGAATCATGGCGTGAATGGCACAATATTCAGTTTTATTCGACACCTTCAACCAGTGTGCAATTTAAGCCTTTAAGTGATCATTTTGCTTTAGATGAGCAAGCACCTGGTTATCGTATTTTACAATTAAATGCAGATGGAACACACGAAACACAGGTACAGCGCGTGTCACACGCGCAACAAAAAATAAATGTTGAAATTTCAGGTTATTAACTTTTCATTTTTCTCGTTTTCAATTACCTTAGTTGCTCTTACGAAAAAGTGATCAATTTAATCCAAACATCAAAGACTATCAAAATACTTAAAAAGTCTATATGATGACGACCCCCGAGGGTGGAATCTACTCGAGGGTGGATAAAAACACTTGCATATCACCATATTTTTTGCGTATTGAATACGTATATGATGAGGATTGCCCTAAATGGCGAATGACAACCAAAATACTGTCTTAGACGAACAAACTGATGTTGTAGATGAAAAATCTACAAAACGCGTGCGCAAAACTAAGCCCAAAGCGACTGACGGTGGTTCTACTGCTAGCTTATTTGGTATTGAACCTTATCAGCCGAAAAAAAATGAAGAATACATGTCTGAAGGTCAGCTGGAGCACTTCCGCCAGATCTTATTGGCTTGGAAAGCAGAGTTGATGTCAGAAGTTGACCGTACACTCAACACCATGCAAGACGAAAACACCGCTTTGCCTGATGTGAATGACCGTGCGACACAAGAAGAAGAGTTTGCAATTGAACTACGTACACGTGACCGTGAACGTAAACTCATCCGCAAAATCGAACAATCAATTGAAGCGATTAAAAACGACGACTATGGTTTCTGTGAAACCTGTGGTATCGAAATTGGTCTGCGCCGTTTAGAGGCTCGCCCAACTGCAACTTTATGTATTGACTGCAAAACGTTAGCAGAAATCAAAGAGAAGCAAAATAACGGTTAATCATGTTATTTAATAATCCTCCCCCAACCCCTCCTTTACAAAAGGAGGGGGACAACAGGATGGCTTATGTGGGTCGGTTTGCGCCATCGCCAACCGGCCCTTTGCATTTTGGTTCACTCATTACAGCCGTTGCCAGTTATTGCGAAGCAAAAGCACATCAGGGCTTATGGTTAGTACGCATTGAAGACACTGACATTCCCCGCATTTATCCTGGCAGTGAAAGCCATATCTTGCGTTGTATCGAAGCTTTCGGCTTTCAACCCGATGCAGAGATCATTTTCCAAAAAGATCGTCTCGATCTATACGAAAACGTCATTCAACAATTGCATCAACTCCAACTGGTCTATGCCTGTCAATGCACCCGCAAAATACTCGGTTCTAATCACATTTATGCAGGTACTTGCCGTGACCTTGCTCTGCCTTTTGAGCAACAAGCCATTCGCGTCAAAGTGGAAGATCTCGAGATTTGTTTTGATGATGCGCTGCAAGGCAGACACTGCTCGCAGCTGGCACATGAGCTCGGTGACTTTGTACTGAAACGCCGTGATGGCATTATCAACTATCAGTTAGCAGTCGTAGTAGATGACTACCTACAAGGTATCACCCATGTGGTTCGTGGTGCAGACCTTTTAGACAATACCGAGCGACAAATTTATTTAGGTCAGCTCTTAAATTACCCGCATCTTAACTATATGCATCTGCCTTTAGCCATGAATGATCAAGGGCAAAAACTATCTAAACAAAACATGGCACATGCACTCGATCTCAACCAAGCACCTGCTCTACTCGCTCAAGCGATACGCGCTTTAAATCAGCCAGCTGTCGAGTTAGACCACCCTGAACAAATGTTGCAACAAGCCATCGCACAATGGGATGTTTCGCTAATTCCGCATTGCACCACCCTGCACGGCACCTATGTATAGCAAAACGATTACGGCAGAAACTCAACACTAGGCATAGCATTCAACGTTTCAATTAAAGCAAATTCAAAACTGATGTAAACCATTACAGTTATATCCATCATAAAAGCATGAGGGATAAATGCACTGATGAAAAACAGAATTTAGGAACAGCTCAAACGCTATTCGCATAACAAAAAACATGTCCAGTATGCAAATAACATGATGAAAGAAGAATCAAGCTTAGAAGCTTGATTCTTCTTTCGTTGGGTTAGTGCTTTGTGTGCTAGCATCAATTTTTAAAATCAAACTAATCATCACTGCGCACATAATCAGAGATGAACCACCATAACTAATGAAAGGCAGGGTTAGACCTTTGGTTGGGAGCATCCCCATATTCATACCTGCATTGACCAAAATTTGCAGTAAGAAAATAATTGACACCCCATAAGCCAAATACCCCGCACGCAGGTACTGGTTTTTCAGTGCACGATGACCAATTTTGATACAACATACCAACATGGTAAAGGACAGAATTAAGACTGTCGTAATTCCGAAAAAACCAAACTCTTCACCTAAAATAGCCAGCATGAAGTCAGTATGAGCTTCTGGTAAATACGCCATTTTCTGCACGCTATGCCCAAGCCCTACACCAAACCACTCCCCACGCCCAAAGGCCATCAAGGCATTGGAAAGCTGATAACCCGTACCTAGTGGGTCTTCCCAAGGGTTAGAAAAGGACATTAAGCGCTCAAAACGGTAAGGCTCAAACACAATCAAAAAGACAAAGGCCGCAAAGATTGCACCAAAAGCCATACCAAACTGAATGAGGGGTGCGCCAGCAAGAAAGAAGATGCCGAGCATCATCAAGCTAATCACTACGGTTGCACCTAAGTCGGGCTCCGCAATAATCAAACCCACCGTCAACAGCATAATGATGCCGAGACGGATCAAGCCTTTGATGTTGTTCCTTACCTCTTCAGCACGGCGTACCACATAGTCCGCCGTGAAAATCGCCATCATTACTTTGGCAACCTCAGAGGCCTGCAAGGTGAAGCCCGCAACACGAATCCAGCGGGTCGAACCATTCACCTCTGTACCAACAACCAATACCGCGGCCAGCAGTAAAATGGTTAAGATCCACAACGGAAAAGTATTGTTAAACCAGACATTGAGTGGTATTCGATAGACGGCGTAGGCTAAAACACCCGCTACAACAATGGAAATCCCATGACGCAATACGTAGTGGAATGAATTCTCATGAAGGCGTTCAGCATACGGCATAGAAGCCGAAGCTACCATGATCGAGCCTAAACACAACAACGCTATCACACAAAAGATCAATACATTACGCGGTGTCACTTCACTGGGTACACGTGGCGCCCAACGGCTATAAAACTGGTTAATTTTATTGATCGTTGTCTGAGCAAACTCAGCCATCTCAATTTCCTTATTATTTTTAGTGGAGTTCTTGCACACAAGCGACAAACTGATGTCCGCGCTGTGGGTAACCACTGAACATATCAAAACTTGCACATGCAGGTGACAATAACACGACATCGTGGGCTTGGGTATGTTGTTGGCAAAGTGCAACCGCCTGCTCTAAAGTGTCAGCATGCAGTAAAGTCGTTGTTCCTGCCACGGCTTTTTCAATCAATACTGCATCTTCACCAATCAATACCGCCACTTTCACATATTTGCTCAAAGCTTCACGTAAGGCACTAAAGTCTTGCCCTTTACCTTGACCACCTAAAATGATCGCAACTTTGCCACCTTTGGCCGCAATTGCTGCACCTAAGCCATCAATTGCCGCTAAAGTTGCGCCGACATTGGTTCCTTTAGAGTCATTATAGTAACGGACCCCCTCAACGTCTTTCACAAACTCACAGCGATGCTCTAAGCCTTTAAAGCTTTTCAGCGTTTCCAACATCGACTCAAGCGGAAGATTAATCGCTTCACCCAAAGCTAAACAGGCTAAAGCATTGGCAACATTGTGTGTGCCTTGAATATACATCTCTGCACTATTCAATAACCGTGTGCGGCCACGAGCCAACCAAATCGTACCATCATCATCTCTTAACACACCGTACTGATTCATATCAGGAGCATTTAAACCAAAGCTTTGCATTGGTGTAGCATCAGGTACCAAAGGACGAGTGAGCGAGTCATCACGGTTATGAACAACTTTTTTCACACCTTGGAAAATACGATGCTTCGCGGTGTGATAACCCATCATATCGCCATGACGGTCAAGATGGTCTTCACTCATATTCAGCACCACCGCAACCTCAGCCTGTAAATTTGATGTGGTTTCTAACTGGAAGCTGGATAACTCCAAAATATATAGGTCTGGATCATCCTTGGTTAAGTCTAAAGCTGGACGGCCAAGATTGCCTCCCACCGCGACTTTCACACCTGCATGTTCAGCCATCAGCCCAATCAAGGTCGTCACGGTACTTTTTGCATTAGAGCCTGTAATCGCCATAATCGGTTTATCGGTTGCACGGCGTAGGATTTGAATCTCACTCACCACAGGAATGCCTTTGGCAATCGCAGCTTGAATTTCAGGTAGTTTCGGATCAAGCCCAGGACTAATAATGATTTCTTCAGCAGACAACAACAGCTCTGCGTCAAACTGACCAAAACTGGTTTGTACCTCTGCTGGAATTTGGTCATGACCGGGCGGGGTCGATCGAGAGTCCGTTACTGCAACGCGGTAGCCTTGGTTATGTAAAAAATTGACCGCTGCAACACCTGAAATACCGAGTCCTGCAACGACCTTAAGTCCACCACGTTGTATTAACATTTTCGCCCCATGCTTGGTCTGAAATTTATCTGCGGAAATGTTAGCACTTTGCTGTTTTGAATGCTTTTTCTGTTTTGACTTTCCCGCACTTTTTTTGTGTCAGTGCGTAAAAAAGCCGTCCCTATCGGACGGCTTTTTTATTTGTGAGTAAAAATCGTTTTATTTCCACTTCACCGCCTGAACTTCAGGCTTTTTTGCACTGCTGTCTTCTGTCGCTGGGCAGGCACAATTTCCACCACACCCACCAGACATCGCAGGTTTTAACCACGCTGCTAAACGCGTCCAACCGCGTGCTTCACATAGCTCCGCCAAGGATGTGAAAACTGAACCTGATGTCTGAGGAAATACTTTCTTAAACACCACCACCGCACTCCAGATCACTAGAGCAGCAACAATTAGAACTTCAATCATCTCAATCTCCTCGCCTATTTACACTGATTAGCCCAAATAGTGCGTTGCAATTTGATAGGTCAGGAATGACATTAAATAAGCCAAACCAAACAAGTAAATGGTCATAAAACTCACGGTTTTCCATGAACCTGTTTCACGTTTGACCGTCGCTAAGGTAGCCAAACAGTGCGGTGCATAAATAAACCACACCAGTAAAGATAGTCCTGTCGCTACCGACCAACCGAGCTCACCACCACTACTGATCAGTGAAGCCAAGCCTTGTGACATGGCATCATCATCGACAGCAGATAAGGCATATACCGTACCTAGAGCTGCCACCACCACTTCACGGGCTGCCATGGCTGGAATCAAAGCAATACAAATCTGCCAGTTGAAGCCCAGTGGCGCAAAAATCGGTTGCAGTAAATGACCAAGCATGCCTGCAAATGAATAATCAATTTCAGGTAAAGTCGCGCCTTCAGGGGCTTGCGGGAAAGTACACAAGAACCACAGCAAAATAGACAAGGCGAAAATGATACCACCTACACGACGTAAGAAGATCTTGGCACGGTCAAGTAAACCAATCCAAATATTCTTCAAGTCAGGGAAACGATAGCTTGGTAACTCCATCATCAACATATGTTGTGACTTGTCTTTCTGGAAAAATTTCAGAACGAAAGATACACACAGTGCACTCACAATCCCTGCCATATATAAAGCGAACAACACCAAGCCTTGTAAGTTAAACAAGCCCCAAACGGTTTGATTGGGGATGAATGCTGCAATCAATAATGCATATACAGGCAACCGTGCTGAGCAAGTCATCAACGGTGCAACAAAAATCGTGGTCAAACGGTCACGGGGATCGCTGATGGTTCGTGAAGCCATGATGCCCGGAATCGCACAAGCAAAACTAGACAAGAGTGGAATAAAGGCACGTCCTGAAAGACCTGCCTTATACATCAGTTTATCCAGCAAGAATGCAGCACGTGGCAAATAACCTGATTCTTCCAACACTAAAATAAAGAAGAATAGAATCAGAATCTGTGGCAAAAATACCACCACACCACCTGCACCTGCGATGATTCCATCCACCACTAAACTGTTGAGTAAAGGTTGACTAATCACCCCACCTGCGGTTTCACCCAACCAGCCAAAGAAAGTTTCAATCCCATCCATAAACGGCGCTGCCCAAGCAAAAACCGCTTGGAAAATAATAAACATCATCACAGCGAGGCTGACTAAACCGAGAACAGGATGCAAGAAAATTTTATCCAGAAAATCTGTTCGTTTGTCTTCTTCATCAACATACTGCACCACATCGTGCAATACATTCTCAACCTTCTGATGCGCCGTATCACCTTTTAAACCTGTCAACTCAGTATAAGGCACAGCATATTTACCCTGCTCTAAAGCACTGAGGAGACTTTCAATACCCGAGTTACGTACTGCAACGGTTTCAACAATGGGCACACCCAAACGCTCAGAAAGCTTTTGGGTATTGATTTGCATCCCACGGCGACGTGCTTCATCCATCATGTTTAAAACGATTAACATTGGACGACCCAATGCAATCAGTTCAATCACTAAACCAAGGTGAAGTTTGAGGTTGGTTGCGTCAACAACGCACAAGAAAGCATCTTGCTGACCTTCATCAGCAATTTTCCCCATCACCACGTCACGGGTAATCATTTCATCAGGGCTGGTCGCATCTAAGCTATACGTCCCTGGCAAGTCCAGAACGCGAACCGCTTGACCTGAAGGCAAACTAAACTGACCAACTTTACGTTCAACCGTTACACCCGCGTAGTTGCCGACTTTTTGACGGGTTCCAGTCAGATGGTTAAATAACGAAGTTTTACCGCAGTTAGGATTACCTACAAGGGCAACACGCAAGGCATCACTCATCTAGGTGCTCCTTCGACTTGAATTTCAATTTTTTCAGCTTCAACTTTTCTTAGGGCGAAACGTGTAAAACCCACTTGGATTAAAATGGGATCGCCTCCAAAAACGCCTTTGGTAATCACCTGTACTTTAGTACCTGCAACAAATCCTAGTGTTTCAAGACGACTAGCCACCAAGTCAGTCTGAGCTTCGCCATCCAAAGTACGATTCACTTTGCTAATGATGGCAGTTTGTTTGACTTTTAAATCAGATAAACGCACCGCATCCAACCCTTTAATATTTTGAACAGTATACAAACAAATGAGAATAATTACCAAATCAGATTCGATAATGATTCGCATCTGTTATAACACATCGACAAGCGAGAATGATTACACTACATTGAATAAACCCCAATCATTGTTTTGTATTTTTTGCTGATGTGCTGAAAAGTTATGCTAAATAAAAAACCGCGTATACCTGCGCCTGTTCAAATTCCAACCCAGCTCAGCTTTTTACATGGCTTTAAAGATTACCTCATTGCACAAACTGTCAGTCCGCATACGCGAAATGCTTATCTTTCCGACTTACTACAATGTAGTGAGTGCTGTGCTGTGAGCATGCCCGAATGGAGCAGTGATGATATCGCTGATGTTTTACTGGCACTTACGAAACAAGGCAAAAGTCCACGTTCAATTGCGCGCTGTCTATCCGCCATGCGTTCTTTTTTTAAGTTTTTACGGGAACAAAAACTACGCTCCGACAACCCCGTCGCACTGCATAAAACGCCCAAAATTGGCCGCGCACTGCCTAAAGATTTATCTGAGCAAGACGTGGATGCCTTAATTCAAGCACCCGATATTGAAACCGCTCTCGGACTGCGTGATCGTGCCATGTTTGAAGTACTGTATGCTTGTGGACTACGTGTATCTGAGCTACTTAACCTCCGCCTAGACTTAATCAATTTAAAACAAGGCTATTTAAGAATTACTGGTAAAGGCAATAAAGAACGACTGGTGCCTTTAGGGCAAATCGCAGTGGAATGGGTCGAGAAATATCTGCAAGAGTCTCGCCCACAGTTATATAAATCTGCAACCGACTATCTGTTTCTCACTCAACATGGGGGCATTATGAGTCGGCAAAATTTTTGGTACGCTATTAAACGCTATGCCTTACAAGCAGGGATTCAAGCAGAACTCTCGCCACACACCTTACGCCACGCTTTTGCAACCCATTTACTCAACCACGGTGCGGACTTGCGTGTGGTACAAATGCTCCTAGGACACAGTGATCTGTCGACAACACAAATTTATACCCATGTCGCACAAGTGCGTATGCAGCAACTGCATGCCATGCATCATCCACGTGCTTAAAGCCATTAACAAATATGCATGGAAGACTATTTTTAGCAGGAAGGCTACGAAGTATTACCGAGTCTTCTGCTTTTTTTGCTATGCTTGGCGCTCTGTTTTTATAAAGTCAAAAGAAAAAGGGTTATCTATGTTATTTACCCGTAAGCCATTGTTCATTGCCTGTGTCCTTGCCTCCTCTGTTCTGGTCACAGCATGTTCAAACAATACTGAAGAAAAAAAACAAGACTCTTTAACAGCAAGCGCTCCGGCCACGGGTGAAGCATCGACATTGTCGGAACGCAATGCGAAACAACGTTTAATTGACACGCTTCAAAAGCATTTCAAAACAGCCAACATCAATGCCAAAATCATTGACATTAAAGCCACCGAAGTACCCAACCTATTTTGGGTGAATCTTGAAGGAATGAGTTCTGTCTATACCACAGCAGACGGCAAATATATTATCCAAGGGGATGTGATTCGCTTAGGCGATAAAACCCTCCACAATGTTAGTGATAACCTACAAGCTGAGGCCAATAAAAAGCTATTAGCAGAACTGAAAACTGAAGATCTACTGGTTTATAAAGCCAAAGGCAAGACCAAACATGTGGTTTATGTCTTTACCGATGCCAGTTGTCCTTACTGCCATAAACTGCATGAGCACATCCCTGAAATCACAGCTCAAGGTGTCGAGGTGCGTTACATTGCATGGCCACGTGGCGAGCAGTTCATGCCTGCTATGGAAAGCGTGTGGTGTAGTGCAGACCGTCAAGCTGCGTTTGATCAAGCCATTTCAGGTGTTCAACTGCCACCTGCAACTTGTAAAAATCCAGTGCGGGATCAATACCAATTAGGTCTAAACATGGGTGTAAATGGTACGCCTGCGATTTATAACGAAGATGGTGAATATCTCGGTGGCTATTTGACACCAAGTGAATTATTAAATCGACTTAAATAACTAATTTTTATTTGTTATTTAACTAATATTTATAGTTAAACATAAAGTTATTTCTTTCCTAGAGTCTCACAGTTTTTTTAGCTATGATCTAAGCTTGATTTAATATTTATAAGTAAATTGGAGTGTGACGTGAAACCAGTTCGTCTGGCAATCCTCGGTCTTGGTACTGTGGGTGGTGGTGCCCTTAAACTACTAAAAGAAAATGCTGCTGAGATTAAACGTCGCACCGGTCGAGAAATTCAAATTACCTATGTCGGCACACGTCGTCCACGTCCAGATTTAGAGCTTGATCCAAGTATTAAACAAAGCTCAGATTTGTTAGATATTGTGCGTCAACCTGATGTCGACGTTGTAGTTGAAGTTATGGGTGGCATCCACCCTGCTTATGAAGTGATTAAGGAAGCCATTCTTCACGGTAAGCAAGTCGTTACAGCAAACAAAGCCTTACTGGCTGAACATGGCAATGAGCTGTTCAAACTGGCAGATGACAATGCGGTGCAAATCGCCTATGAAGCTGCAGTTGCAGGCGGTATTCCGATCATTAAAGTCATGCGTGAAGGTTTAGCTGCCAACCGTATAGACTGGTTAGCAGGTATTATTAACGGGACAGGAAACTTCATCCTGACTGAAATGCGTGAAAAAGGTCGTGCTTTTGCAGATGTGCTCAAAGAAGCGCAGGAACTCGGCTATGCCGAAGCAGATCCAACCTTTGACGTTGAAGGAATTGATGCTGCACACAAACTGACACTATTGGCATCTATTGCCTTTGGTATCCCGCTTCAATTCGATAAAGTCTTTACAGAAGGCATCAGCAAGGTCACTGCGCAAGATGTAAAATATGCTGAAGAACTGGGTTTCCGTATCAAACACTTGGGTATTGCCCGTCGTGCTGAAAACGGCATTGAACTCCGTGTACATCCAACGTTGATTCCTGAAGAGCAATTGATTGCCAATGTGAACGGTGTGAAGAATGCCGTATTGGTTCAAGCACATGCTGTCGGCCCAACATTGTATTACGGTGCAGGTGCAGGTGCAGGCCCAACTGCTTCTGCCGTGGTTGCAGACGTGATTGATATTGTCCGTGACATTTCTTATACCGAAGATGGTGCAGGAACAATTCCGCAATTGGCTTTTGAAGCATTAGCAGACTTACCTATTCTGCCACGTGAAGAAATGACCACAGGCTACTACATCCGTATTAATGCTGAAGATCAAACAGGTGTTTTGGCCGATGTCACCACAATTCTAAGCCGTGCTGGTATTAGTATTGATGCCATCATGCAGCAATCTCGCTTAAAAGACCTGATTCCAATCGTGATTTTGACTGATCCAGTCAAAGAATCAAAAATGGATGAGGCTCTTGCTCAAATTCAAGCCTTACCCGTCATTCATGGCGAAATCGTGCGAATTCGTTTAGAATCGCTTGATAATTAATCGGGTTGAGGGAAAGGCGCTTGTTCTCCCCTCACCAAGCTCTACACACAATTGGAACATCATCATGTCGAATGCCAATCGTTATACTGGTTTAGTTGACCGTTATCGCGACCGTTTACCAGTGTCTGCAACTACTCGCGCTATTTCTTTGGGTGAAGGTAATACGCCACTGATTAAACTTGAGAACATTCCACGTTTAATTGGCAAAAATGTTGAAATTTATGTGAAGTACGAGGGCTTAAACCCGACTGGTTCATTTAAAGACCGTGGTATGACCATGGCAGTCACTAAAGCCGTTGAAGAAGGCTCAAAAGCGATTATTTGTGCATCTACAGGGAATACCTCTGCAGCGGCAGCAGCTTATGCTGCACGTGCTGGCATCAAAGCATTCGTTTTAATCCCTGAAGGCAAAATTGCCATGGGTAAAATGGCACAAGCGATGATGTATGGTGCGATCACCATGCAAATCCGCGGTAACTTTGATGACGGTATGCGTCTGGTTAAAGAAATTGCAGATAAAGCGCCAGTAACCATCGTAAACTCAATCAACCCATACCGTTTGCAAGGTCAAAAAACCATTGCTTATGAAATCGTCGATGAGTTAGGTCGTGCACCAGATTACCACTGCCTACCAGTAGGTAACGCAGGAAACATTACTGCACACTGGATGGGTTATACCGAAGCAGTTGCCAATCAACCTGCAGATCAATTTGAGCAAGTGATTTACAATGCTGAAACTGATCAATTCACAGGTCCAAAACCTGAAGGCCTACCAACCATGGTGGGTTACCAAGCAGCAGGTGCTGCACCTTTCTTACGTGGTGCACCCGTTGAAAACCCTGAAACAGTTGCAACAGCAATTCGTATTGGTAACCCACAAAGCTGGAACCATGCGAAAGCAGTGGTTCGTGACTCTCAAGGTTGGTTTGACGAACTGACTGATGCAGAAATTTTAGAAGCACAGCGTTTACTTTCAATGTATGAAGGTGTCTTTGTAGAACCTGCTTCTGCAGCATCTATTGGTGGCGCAATCCGTGACATCAAAGCCGGTAAAATTGCAGAAGGTTCTGTGATTGTCTGTACCGTGACAGGTAATGGTCTAAAAGATCCTGATACTGCGATCAAGCAATGTTCTGACGCAGTTATGCTTTCAATTGATGCAACTTTAGAACAAGTTCGTGATTCAATTTTGTCGAATATGTAAGCTGAGTTAAAAGAAGAAGCCCTGCATATGCAGGGCTTTTTTGTGACTCAATTTTTGTTGTTGAGTGAACAAAAACAAAGTCAGGTTAAATACGTTTTGGTAATTGACTTGCCCAGTTCATTAGGCGCGTTGCATCATTGGTACGTGCTGCAGAGGAGTCCGCGCCCAATAATACCACCACTGCTGGACGGTTATTTAAAGTGGTATGCATCACCACACAACGACCAGCTTCATTAATGAAACCTGTTTTTGAAATATTAATATTCCAGCCACCATTACGAACTAAGGCATTGGTATTATTTGATTTTAATACACGATAACCCAAGTTAAAATCATAGCTTGCTGTGGTTGAGAACTGACGAATCAGACCATATTGTGATGCGGCATTAACCAAAATACCCAAGTCACGTGCTGAAGCCACATTACCCGGATGTAAACCTGTTGACTCCATATAATGCGTTGAATTCATGCCCAAAGATTTTGCTTTGGCATTCATCGCAGCAACAAAAGCTGAACGTCCACCTGGATAAGTCCGAGCAAGTGCTGATGCTGCAGGATTTTCTGACTTCATTAAAGCAAATAACAAAGCCTCTGCACGGTTCATACTATCACCCGCACGTAGAGATGAACTTGAACTTTTACAGCCTGAACACGAAAAGTCTGCTTGCTGTAAAGTAATGTTCTCAGACATATTTAAACGTGCATCTGAAATCACCACCGCGGTCATCAGTTTGGTAATGGACGCAATTGGCAGAGCGGTATTACTGTTTTTACTGTACAGCACCTCCCCAGTATTGCCATCCATGACTAATGCTGCACGTGCATTGACAGTTGGTTGGTTAGAATATTTCGATGTATCGAAAATTTGTGCAGTTTTAGCTGTGCTATTGGTAACAACACCATTTGAGCTTCGAATACTGGTGGTGACTTTTGTTGAACCCTGCGGAGCGTACTCCTCAGGATCTTCCATCATCTGATCATTAAGAAGCTGTTCTGCATCCGCAGCAGACCAACTCATAGTTGCTTGGCTCGATCCCGAACCCGGGTTGACCACCAAGTCTGCAAAGCTATGGGTACTGCTGGTCATTACAATTGACCATCCCAATAGATGCATTAAAAATTTATTTGATTTTTTCACTTTTATTCACTCAACTTCATAACCCATAAGATACATTTGCGTATCCACGCTCATTGCCTTACATTTGTACACAATGCGAATAGCATTGCCATCAACAGTGCGCATATCTTTTCAAATAAGCCTAAGAATAGGATTGCTAATTTTGTCGTTTCATTGCAAGCTTATTTTGCTTTATGTAACAAAAAATATGGTTTTTATAGTGAGGAAGTGCTAGGTGATCACAGTTTTAGTAGTAGATGACCATGAGTTAGTGCGTACAGGGATTTGTCGAATGCTCGAGGACCATGCCGATGTTCAAGTCATTGGCCAAGCTGAATCTGGTGAAGAAGCCATTAACCTTGTTCGTCAACATCATCCGAATGTCGTTTTATTAGATGTCAACATGCCTGGGATTGGTGGGGTAGAAACGACACGCCGTTTACTACAAACCGCACCTGACACTAAAGTTTTAGCCGTCAGCGGTTTAGCGGAAGAGCCTTATCCATCGTTATTACTCAAAGCTGGGGCTAAAGGTTACATTACCAAAGGTGCACCTGTAACTGAAATGGTTCGTGCCATCAATAAAGTGATGCAAGGCGGTAAATATTTCAGTGCTGATATTGCTGAGCAACTGGCCAGTTCTTATCTATCCGATACACAGACGTCACCTTTTGATGCCTTGTCTGAACGTGAAATGCAGGTCGCGATGATGGTGGTGAATTGCATCAGTGCGCAGGAAATTTCTGATAAACTTTTTGTCAGTGTAAAAACAGTCAATACCTATCGTTATCGCATTTTTGAAAAGCTCAACATCGACAGCGATGTAAAACTTACTCACTTAGCGATTCGTTACGGGCTGATCAAACCCTAATGTCTGCTCGCTAAAGACCGACATGGCTCGACACAATAGCAATATTCAACTCAACCAATACCGCTTAGGCATTTGGTATGCGTCGTATCGACTGTTTATTGGCTGTTGTTTACTGCTGGTATTTTTACTGACCTATGCGCAACTGTTTTCAAACTACCAATATCCAGCACTATATCGCTATGTACTGATTGGCTTTATTTTTATCAGTGCTTTTCAGCTCCTGAGCCTCAAGAATATACGGACACATATTCCGCTTCAGCTTACCTTACTGTTCATTGTCGATGTTGTCAGTCTCAGTTTACTCACCTTCGCCACAGATGGCCCTAACTTACAATTAAGTTTACTATTTGTGATCACGATTTTTGCCTCTTCCTTATTGGTGGATAAACAAAAAGCGCTCATCATTACTTTGATCGCAGTGATTACACTGGTTTATCAGCATTTTATTGGGACATTATTTTCAATTAGTTCACTCAACACCATTGGCAATAGTGCAGTGCTCGCCTTTTTATTTTTTGTGGTGTATGGGTCAGGTCAAATTGCTGTTCGACGCTTCCAATTCCTTGAAAACATAAACTTTTACCAATCTCAAGAATTAGATCAACTGCAAAATATTAACCGTTATATTCTTGAGCAAACCGAGCTGGGCTATTTGGTTCTCGATGAAAACTGCCATATTGTACTCAGTAACCCTGCAGCATGTGCACTCTTGGGTATTTCTCCGATTTATGCCAATGACAAATACCCTTTGTATAAAGCACAACCTGATTTATTCGAGCTACTCAAATTCGACCAACTGAAAAATGGGGAAAAATTCCAATTTAAATCACAGTTGAGTCGCTTTCAAATTCAAATCGAAATTCAAAAACTACAAGTCCCGAATCAAACGCTGACTTTATTTGTGCTGCAAGACGCACAGAAAATTAATCAACGCGTACAACAACTCAAACTGGCTGCACTGGGCCAACTTTCTGCCAGCATTGCACATGAAATTCGCAATCCTTTGGCAGCCATCACTCAAGCCAATGAACTGATGCAAGTCAATGGCCCACAACAAGAACTATTGCATAACATGATTGCCAAACAAGCTTCACGGATTGATAAAATTATTGGCGACACACTGAGCATGGCACGAAGTAAAGAAACCTATCCGACTTTAATTGATGTCGCAGCTTTTTTAGAACGTTTTATCATTGAAGATTTGCCCGATGTCAAAGAGCAAATTGACTGCCGTATTTCAGATCAAGCTTATATTCAGTTCGACGAACAACAACTGAGACAAGTGCTGATCAACCTGATTCGAAATGCCATCCGGCATAATGCAACGGAAGCTGAACATATTCAAATTCGCGTCTATAGCTATAAAAACCTTGTTCACATTGAGGTTTGCGATTTTGGAGACGGGGTCGCCACTCAGGATCAAACGACCTTGTTTCAACCGTTTTTCAGTACCTCAATCAATGGAACTGGTTTAGGATTATATTTATCCCATAGTTTCTGCGAAGCCAACCAAGCTAAGCTATACTATGTAGAACAAAAAATAGGGGCATGCTTTCGGATTGAATGCCCTCGTATAAACAATGACGTGTAATTTTCGGGGTTAAGCGTGGAAAAAAAACCACTTGTCTTATTGGTGGATGATGAACAAGACTTATGTACACTGATGCAAATGTCTTTAAGTCGAATGGGGATTGATACGCATATTGCCTATCGCTTACAGGAGGCTGTTCAAGCACTTAAAACACATCAATATGATGCCTGTCTGACAGATTTGAATTTACCTGATGGTAATGGATTAACGCTGGTGGATTTTATTGCTCAAAATTATCCTAATCTACCTGTAGCTGTATTAACTGCTTATGGCAACATGGATGTCGCGATTGCCGCATTAAAAGCGGGTGCTTTTGATTTTGTCAGTAAACCAATCAACCAAAAGCATTTAGAGCAACTTTTACAAAAGGCCTTTAACCAGCCTATCAGCCAGCTACATATTCAAGAAGATACGCTTGAACACAAACTGTTAATTGGTCAATCCCTTCCTATTCAACAGCTTCGTGTGACCTTGAAAAAAATTGCCCGCTCACAAGCCCCTGTCTTTATTACAGGTGAATCAGGAACTGGCAAAGAAGTGGTGGCCAATTTGGTACATCGCCTGAGTAACCGTAATGAAGGGCCATTTATTGCCATCAACTGTGGTGCTATCCCAACAGAACTGATGGAAAGTGAACTATTTGGACATCGTAAAGGTAGTTTCACAGGGGCAACCCAAGACAAACAAGGCCTGATCCTTTCTGCACATGGTGGCAGTCTATTTTTAGATGAAATTGCAGAACTGCCACTAACCATGCAAGTCAAACTCTTACGTGCAGTACAAGAAAAGCGTATTCGTCCCATTGGTAGCGATACCGAAATTGATGTCGATTTCCGTGTGATTAGTGCCAGCCACCAAGACCTTGAAGCCTTAGTACAACAAGGTAAATTCCGTCAGGACTTATATTTCCGCATCCATGTTATGGACATTGTACTGCCTGCCCTACGTGAGCGCGGTAATGACATTATTCTTTTGGCACAGCATTTCATTCAGAAAATCTGTCAAGAGTGGGACATCCCGGTCAAAACTCTAAGTGAACGTGCACGTGAGTTTTTATTGGCCCAATATTATCCGGGCAATGTGCGTGAACTGCGCAATATGATGGAACGTGCCATCACTTTAAGTGATGAAAGCAGTATTGACTTACTGCACTTGCAAACCGCCCCACTGCGACCGATTGCACAGGCCAACTATACTAATGCCACACAACAGGGTGCGATTGGTACTGATCAACTTAGCCCTGTGCCTTCACGCAAATTACCTGAAGAAGGCTTAGAGCTGTATTTAGAAAAAATTGAAAAAGAAATTTTGATGAATGCACTCAATCTCACCCACTGGAACCGAACACTGGCGGCTAAAAAGCTCGGCATGTCATTCCGTTCTTTACGTTATCGCTTGAAGAAATTCGGACTCGATGGTGAAGACGATTCCGTTTAAAGACTTAACGACGGTTAATTAAAATCTCTGCCACATGTTCAACATAGCTTTCGTCTTTGAGTTCGTGTGGCATTGGATAAACCTGATTTGGCGCAATTCCCACCCCTTCAATCATCTGACCAGTTGGCGTGTAATAGTGAGACACGGTCATTTGCAAAGCTGCACCATTGGACAGTGGAAAAAGTTTCTGCACGACCCCTTTGCCATAACTTTTCTCACCAATCACCCATGCTCGCCCATGTTCCTTGAGCGCCGCAGTAAATACTTCTGCCGCTGATGCAGAGCGATCATTGATTAAAATTCCTACTTTCAAGTTTTGAAACTCAAAGCTTGGTAAGGCCTGAAACTGCTGATCACCCTCAGAGCGGCTTTTCGTTGAAACAATGACGCCTTGATTTAAAAATAGATCAGCAGATTCCACTGCAGCAGACAACAATCCTCCCGGGTTATTCCTGAGATCAATCAACACTGCTTTTAGACGCGACGAATGGTGTTCTTCAATCAACTGTTGAATTTCGTTGGCGGTATCTTGTTGGAAAACACGAACTTTCAGCACCAATACTTGGTTGTTCAATAACTGAGACTGAATATCTGTTTCAACCTTTCGGGTTCTCACCACATTGATTGGAACAGAATTGGCTTTCAATTGAAGGCTCACCGTACTGCCGATGGCACCACTGAGTAAATCATTCACCTGAGTATGGCTGAGCTTATGTAATTCCTGATCATCTATTTTAAAAATGGCATCTGCATTTTTTAAACCCAATTTGCTCGAGTCTGAATCAGGTTTCAGCCCACGTATCAGCCATTGTTGTAAGCGGGAATCAAATACTAAACCAAAATCTACCGAAGCCAAATCTCCTTCAGTATATTGCACCAACTGCTTATATTCTTGCGGTGATAAATAGCGGGAATAACGGTCTAAACCGCCGACCAAGCCTTTAATGGCCTGTTGAAAAAGAGCATCATCACTGCGTTCAGCCACATAATTATCTTTGACTAAACCATAAATTTGCACAAATTGTTGAATGGATTCTATTGGAACCTCAACATAGCCCTGTTCCAATTCATCATCAAAAGCAGGTGCAGTCGCTGTTTTTGCAACAGCACCCACTGAGTGGATCAAAGCAAAACCTAAAGCAATCATTACACCTATTGAAGTCCACGATGCTTTTGCCATTTATCCACCCAAATTGATTTATACGTCTAATGTAATTAAGTTACGACCTTGCATTTCTGTAGGAACAGGAATGTGCATTAAGCTGAGTAGCGTTGGTGCGACATCAGCCAATACGCCACCTTCAGCGATGGTTGCTTGCGTTGGTCCTACATAAATGAACGGCACGAGCTCTGTGGTATGCTGCGTATGTACCTGACCGCTATGATAATCCTGCATTTGTTCAACATTACCATGGTCAGCTGTAATTAACATATGACCTTTTTGTGCCATCACCGCTTCATAGACACGGCCTAAGCATAAATCAACGGCTTCCACTGCTTTCACCGCAGCATTAAACACGCCCGTATGGCCAACCATGTCGCCGTTGGCATAGTTCACCACCAACAGATCAAACTCGCCTGAGTTAATCGCAGCCACCAATTCATCGGTTACTTCATATGCGCTCATTTCTGGCTTGAGGTCATAAGTCGCAACATTCGGTGAAGGAATCAAAATACGTTTTTCACCTGGATATTCATCTTCACGACCACCGCTAAAGAAGAACGTCACATGTGCATATTTCTCAGTTTCAGCAATACGCAATTGGGTTTTGCCAAGGTCTGAAAGATATTCACCAATCGAGTTTTTCAATGCTTCAGGCATATACGCTACAGGCGCATCAATACTAGCTTGGTAACGTGTCAACATGACAAATTTCGATAAGTTGGGTACGACTTTACGTGCAAAACCTGCAAAATCTTTTTCAACAAACGCTTTAGTGATCTCACGTGCACGGTCGGCACGGAAGTTCATAAAGACAATACTGTCACCATCTTCAACTTTCACAGCATCGCCAATACGTGTTGCTTTGACAAACTCATCCGACTCATCAGCCGCATAAGCCAGTTCCAAACCTTCAACTGCCGTAGCCGCAGTACGTGTAGCTTCAGACTCTGTGAGTAAACGATAAGCTTGCTCTACACGGTCCCAACGATTGTCACGATCCATCGCAAAATAACGACCAATCAAGCTGACAATACGTCCTTGATTTGGATATTGAGCAAACAATGCATCTAATTTTTCTAAAGAGGGTTGAGCACTGCGTGGCGGCGTATCACGACCATCTAAGAAGGCATGAAGGTACACGGTTGCACCACGTTTTAACGCAAGTTCAGCCATAGCCACAATATGATCTTCGTGTGAATGTACCCCACCTTCAGACAACAAGCCCATGATGTGTATCACACCACCCGCTGCTTTGGCTTTCTCAACAGCATCGACCAACACTTCATGCTCAAAAAAAGCACCTGTGCGAATGTCTTTGGTGATTCGGGTAAAGTCTTGATAGAGCACACGCCCTGCGCCCAAGTTCATATGACCCACTTCAGAGTTGCCCATTTGACCATCTGGTAAGCCGACGTCTTCACCAGAGCCTGAAATTAAGCTATGCGGATGCTTTGCTTCAATAGCTGTTAAATTTGGTCGATTTGCTGCTAAAAATGCATTGTCTTCGACCGCCTCACGATGACCCACACCATCCATAATCACCAATACGTGAGGAATTTTGCCAGCAGTTGCATCCGCCATAATAAACACTCTTTTTTGTCTACAAATTAATCGCTATATCTTACCGAATTTTCGGTCAAGACTCTATGCAGGCATGATGGTTTAACACCATCATTCGCATTGTTTTCTTCAATATCGTACAGTTAACGCGCACGTTGTAATAAATAACCGCCTGCTGTAAACATCAACAAGATCGGCACAAAAACAAACCACGCAGGTGATGGTGAATACACCAAACTTGCATACCCCAAGAAGTCTTGTAGGTAAAAGAATCCTAAACCTGTAAACAGTGCAATCACCAAACGAAAGCCCATCGACTGTTGGCGAAGTGGACCAAAAATAAAGGAACACGCAATCAACACCAAGGCAATTAAAGCAAATGGAGAGGCCACTTTCTGCCAAAAAGCCAACTGATACGTTTTAGGCACTTGGCTGTATTCATGCATATAACTCATGAAACTGACCAATTGACTCGGTGAGAGATCTTCAGGATCAATAGTCACCATATGTACATATTTCGGTTGTAAAGCTAAGGCCAAAGGCATCTCAGTTGCTTTTTGTAAAGATGCATTCCCCGTTTCTAGCAAATCGACTTGTGCAGTATTCTGTAAAATCCAACGGCCATCTTGTACAAATTGCCCCTGTTCGGCATTCAATACCCCTTTTAAACGGGCATCCCGATCAAAGTCAACCACTTGCACATTTTTCAATTGACCTTGAGAGTTGGCATAATCGACATAAATAAAGCGTTGCCCTTCTCGCGTCCAATAACCACGGACTTCGCCCAACTCAGCAGCCGTTCGATGACTTTTCACACTTTTGGCTTGCTCATTGGTATAGGGAATCACCCATTCACTTAGAGCAAAAGACAGCACCACTAAAATCAATGCCGAACGAATCACCCAACCGACGATCCGCCAAAGACTCACACCAACAGAGCGCATCACTATCAGCTCACTGTTCGATGCCAAAGTGCCCAAGCCCAATACAGAACCAATCAGTGCTGCAATCGGCAGAATTTCATACAAATATTGTGGTGCCCCCCATAGGACGTAGCGTAAAGCATCCAACGCCCCATACCCATCTTTGAGAGAGCCTAACTCACCTAAATAAGTAAACAGAATTTGTAGAACTGATAAAATGGCTGTGGCACCTATCATTGCCATCGCGGTGGTTTTGGTCACATGTTTTGCGACTATACGACGTGCGAACATGATTAAGACCCCGCTCGTTGTAATGTTTTCTTAATTTTGGGTGCAAGCTTTTGTTTACGAGAAAACAGTGCTGCTGCAATCGCATAAATCACCAAAATCAGTGGATAAGCCCAAATGCCCATTTCTTCTTTGCTGACCCGAGTTTTAATGGCCATTAACGCCACAATCAGACTGGCAAAAATCAGTAATGCTGGAAACAGCTTTAAATAACGCCCTTGACGTGGACTCACTTCAGATAAGGCTACAGCAAGCATCAATGCGACCACAATCGCAAAGGGCACAAAAATACGCCAACCCAATTCACTCGCCACGACAGGATCATTACGATTATCCCAAAGTTTCACAGTAGACAGTGCTTCAACATCAGCACTTTCAAACTTCGCTTCTTTATCATTTTCTAAACGTAGACGATAAGACTGAAACTCCGCTTGCGTATAACGCGGCTGTCCTGGATAAATTTCATAACGTCGACCCTGTACCAAGTCCACCACATTGGCAGGATCATTTTTAATTTCAACACGTGTGGCTTCTTTGGCCAAAATCATGACATCAGGCTTACCCTCTTTTTCAGCACGCTGATAAAAGAAAATATCTTTGAGATTCTTGCGGTCTTCCGACAAATCACCTGCATAAATAGTATAAGGGCCAGATGAAATGAACTCTTTAGGGCGAACCAGATCAAACCCTGTTCGAACTGCCTGACTGGTGGTGAGTTGTTCAAATTGACGAACACCCCACGGCGCCATCCACAACATTAAAATTGCTTGGACAGCAAGATAAACCACCGTAAGTGGAATCAGAAGCCGTCCTAACTGATTACGACTAACCCCACTACCATTAAGTACCGCCATTTCATGATCGACATATAAACGACCAAACACCAGCATCAAACCAATGAAGAAGCCTAGAGGAAGTATGAGCGTTAAAAATTCAGGCAAACGATAGCCAATAATGCTAAATAAAATACCTGCATCCAAGCGACCTTGTGCGGCTACACCAAAATACTTGATCAAACGACCGCCCATCATGATCAAGGTCAATAAGGCAATCACAACCAAGGATGTCGACACCACTTGTTTGACCAGATAACGCCGAATAATCAAATTAATGCTTCCAAAAATAGGTGAATAAAAACTAGCGCTAGTTTACCCGAATAGTGAAAATATAAAACCTGTACTCTTGTTGCACTTTGCAACTCTATTCATGTTAATGTTTCAGTGGTTTAATCATTTTCAAACTTTATAAGGCTTAAATAAAACTTATGAAACTCTCTATTAATACGTCATTCGCAGAGAATACGTCTAGCCAATTTTTGTTGATATTAGTAGATTCTGAAAACACTCAACAGCTTACAAATAGTTATCAAATTAATGATTTAAACAACTTAGTTGAGGCAGCTCAGTTTAAAGCCGCTTTCAATGAAACCTTAAGCCTCATTACTCAAATCCCAACAAGCCCAAATGCAGCATTGTTAGGAATTGGTAAAGCTGCTGAATTACAAACAGCAAAACTGGCTAAAGTTGCACAAACTATTATCAAAGCGTCACAAAAAAAATTCAAACACATCAGTATTGATCTTTCAGCCCTCCCGACTGAATTGCATTATTTATTTGCCCTCAGCTTGACGCAAGCAGCGTATGCTTTTGACGAATTCAAATCGAAAAAAACAGAGGCTGTGCTTGAACACATTAGCTTCATTGCAACCAACTCGACACTGAATGATGCACAGCTCAAATTGATTGAAGCAGTGCAATCAGGTCAAAGCTTTGCACGTGATTTAGGTAATCGTCCGGGCAATATCTGCTTCCCTGAATATTTAGCTGAACAAGCTTTAGCTCTAGCAGCCCAATACCCTGACCTGCTCCGCGTTAATGTCCTCGATGAACAGCAAATGGCTGACTTGGGTATGCACTCTTTCCTTGCGGTGAGCAAAGGCTCAGATCGCCCAGGCCGTATCATCACGATTGAATATCAAGCAGACCGCCCTGAGGCACCTGTGGTCTTAGTCGGTAAAGGCATCACTTTCGATACAGGTGGTATTTCACTCAAACCAGGTGCAGGCATGGATGAAATGAAATTCGACATGTGTGGCGCTGCCTCGGTTTTAGGTACCCTCCGGGCTCTTTGTGAATCAGGTTTAGCCATTCATGTCGTAGGTACGATTGCTGCGGCTGAAAATATGCCATCAGGTAAGGCAACGCGCCCAGGTGACATTGTGAGCACCATGAGTGGCCAAACCGTTGAAATTTTAAATACTGATGCTGAAGGTCGTTTGGTGCTGTGCGACACCTTGACCTATGTAAAACGTTTTAATCCCGAACTGGTGATTGATATTGCAACCTTAACAGGTGCTTGTGTCGTTGCACTCGGTTCTGTACTCACAGGAATGTTTACTCCTGATGATGAATTAGCAGCAGAATTATCCAACGCAGGTCAAAACAGCTTTGACCGCGTCTGGCGCATGCCAGTGATTGATGATTATCAAGAACAACTCGACTCCCCATTTGCCGATATTGCCAACATTGGCGGGCCTAAAGCTGGTGCTGTGACGGCGGCTTGCTTCTTGCAACGCTTCACCCGTGATTACCGTTGGGCGCACTTAGACATTGCAGGTACAGCATGGAATTCGGGCGCCAATAAGGGTGCAACAGGGCGTCCAGTGCCTTTACTGATGCAATTCTTAGCCAACCGTGCGCAATCTAATGGCTAATATTAGCTTTTACCTGTTTGAACAAAGTCCTGAACGACAAGTCGAAAGTGCTTGTCGTTTATGCCGAAAAATCTTGCGCCAACCAGAGCGAATCTGGTTGTATGCAAGTGACACTGAACGACAGCAGCAATTAGATGAACGGTTGTGGAGTTTTGATCGTACAAGCTTTATTCCGCATGGCATTGATCAAATTGAGGCTCGAATCTGTATTTCAGGCCAACTGCCCGAACAATCCGATTGGATTGTGTTCAATTTTAACGATCGAGCTATTGAACAGTTCGAAAAATTTAGCCACATTATAGAAATTATTGAAAATAACGAGTCGGCCAAACAACAAGGTCGTGAAAAATTTAAACAGTATCGACGTTTAGGTGTAGAAGCTCGAACCTTCAAGCTCTAAACCTTTCCACCGTTGACATAAGGAGATGCGTAGTGGCATTGAATGTTGGTCCAGATTTTAAACAGCGCTGGTTAAATGTCCCTGATGCTGTTCGTCAGGCCTTTATTGATGACCTGAGTCGCGTCTGTGATGTACTCAAACCTGAAACAGGTTTACACAGTTGGATTGAACAAGACCAACGCGCTCAAGCCGTCTCTACCCAAAAAATTGAGCAAGCCTATGCTGACCTGAAAGCACAGCTGATTGAAGAAGCGCGAATTCGTAAGCAAGAAGCGTTGGAAAAATCACTGGCAGATAAACGTGCTGCACAGGAAGCTTATGCTGAAAGCCTGAAAAAAGATGAAATTCGTCAGTTTAATGAGCAAACGCAAGCGTTGAATGTCATGCGACAAAGCGTTGATCAGGAAATTTCAAACTATACTGCACGCTATGAAAAAACACCTGAGCACGCACTGGATTATGCCAAAGCTAAGCTCAGCATTAACGATGCACAGATTTTATCTGAACTTGAAAGTGTCCGTTTACGCTTGGAACTTGAAGCGGAAACCTTAATTGAGGAATCTGTGACCGCCTACCGCAGCAAGCTGAAAGCTGCGGCACAAGAAGAAATTGATTATATTCTGAAAAACTCAAGTTTCTCAGATGAGGTGGTATCCAACACTGCCGAATAAGTGACCCATTCATGTAAACTCACTTCGGTGAGTTTCTTTATATGTCTGCATCACGCTCTCCATTGTTAGTCGTTAAGCGAACACCCCAACCATGAACGATAAAGTATTACCTACACCATAACCAATCGCCAACAAACTGGTGATCCAAATCAAACCACCTGTGACGTTGTACCACATAAAACTACTCAAACTCATATGTCCTGCACCTGCTGCAAAAGGAGCAAACGAACGGACAAAAGGAATGAAACGTGCTACTAAAATGGTTTTACCACCATGCTTTAGGAAGTACTGATTGGTTTTCACCATATATTCAGGTTTCAACCAACGTGAATGTTGATGTGCAAACTTGAAGCCTAGTTTTTGGCCCGTATAATAATTGACACTATAGCCCAATACCGCAGCAATAATCATCAAAATACCCATAGTATGGATGTGAATTAAATCTGAGCTTGAACACAGTGCGCCAATGGCAATTAATAAACTGTCACCAGGCAAAAAGAACATAAAAACGAAACCCGTTTCTGCAAAAATAATCAGAAAAAGAATCGCATAAATCCAAAGGCCGTATTCTGCAAGCAGTACGGGCAATAATTGTTCTAGATGGAGAAAAAAATCAATCATTGTCACGTATCCGTGCAATAAACTGCGTACTATCTTTCATCATACTCAATTGCTTACCTATTCATTTCAAAAGAAAAACTCCCTCATTTTGGCAAAATAGGGAGCTCATCTTTTGTCTATTCTTGCTGCAATCTAAACGATTTTTCTATTTCAAGAAACCATTTTGTGCCAAAAAGTCTAAACTAATTTTAGATTGTGGGGTAGTTTCAGCTGCTTTATCACCCATCATCAGGCGTTCGATGTAGCGTGCTAACACATCTACTTCAAGGTTCACTTTACTGCCTGACTTCCACGTTGCAATATTGGTTCGTTCCGCCGTATGCGGAATTAAATTGAGACTCAAAATATGCCCACGTAAATGGTTAATGGTCAAACTAATGCCATCAACTGTAATCGAACCCTTTTCTGCCAAATAACGGGCAATTTCAGGCGGTGCTGTGACTTCAAAATACAGCGAGCGTGCATCTTCACGTACAACGGTAATTTCACCCACCGCATCGACATGCCCTGACACAATGTGTCCACCAAAGCGTGTGGTTGGCAACATCGCCTTTTCTACATTGACCCGTTGCCCCACTTTCCAACCACCCAGTGTGGTTCGGTTCAGACTTTCACGCGAAACATCTGCAGCATACCAATGCTCCCCCCAATCAATCACCGTGAGGCAAATACCGTTGGTGGCAATCGAGTCACCTAAATGTACATCTGACATATCGAGGTCAGTACCAATGCGTAAACGCACGTCACCACCGACATTTTGCAGGCTTTCAACAGTGCCTAGACTTTCAATGATCCCTGTAAACATGACTTATTTTTACCTCAATCTTCTTACCACAGTGCCAACTGCGTGGTGACTCCAGATGTATCGACCCCGCCCAATTCTGCATAATGGTATAATTGCCCAAGTAACTGTCGAATTGGTGGCCCTGACTTGGCATGGGTATCGGTGATCACAATAAACTCTAACACACGTGCGCGCTCCGACTGGCGTTGCTTACTCACGCGATAACGAGGTACATCTTGTGTCAATAAAGTCACTCGCCCACGCTCTAGATTCGCCTTGAGCAAATCACCTGCTTCAATATTACCATCGGTTGAATAGCTGGTTAAAATGTAACGTGCATTGATGGTCGAAAGTAACTTCTCATAAGCTTCTTTGGCATACTTAGAAGAGTTATATGGGCTCGGACGTTCTTTACGCCATGCACGGTCGATCCCGCTTTTAAAGCCTTTGGTATCGGGTGTTGGTAAATCAACCTGATCCCATAGCGTTAAAGCATTCAACACATGATAATTACTGCTGTAGGCATGCTGGTTATAAGGTGGGTCTAAATACGCCACATCGACCTCAAAACCACTCATTTGATTGGCCAAATGTTGTGCATCGACACACCACATTTCCGCCGCAGGTTTTTTTGGGTCACCCACTTCACAAAAACGGCTCGGCGTTAACCAAAGCAAGGACTCAATCCGCTCTAACGCTGTTTGAGTTTTACCCCCCCAACCGTGGTGGAAGCTTTTAAAGACGCCTGAAGTATTGCTGACAAAACTGGCAGAGTACAGTAGCGGCGCCAACAGTGCTGACATTTCCACATCATCAATAGCACCCTGTGCTTGCCAAGTCGCAATTTGCTGACGAATCGCATCAATACGCATGCCGTTGCGACGCTTAAAGAACAAACGGTCACGGCTCGGATCATAAATTTCATCATTACGCGGACACAGATTATGCGTCACCCAGCCTTTCACTTCAGGCAGGCGATTTAAATAATCAATGGCTTTTTGATAGCCACCCAACTCTTTAAATGCAGGTGCATCAACGCAAGATAACACGGCATTATTCAGAGCATGGCTATACGGTTCCCAGTCATTGGCAATCACCCGATAACCATTTTGGCGTGCCAAACGTGAGACCACACCTGAGCCTGCAAAGAAGTCTGCAAAAATAGGCGCACGACCATCTGTACGGTTTAACGTTCCAGTACTCTCAAGTGCTTCTAAAATCAGATGCAACAGACGGCGCTTATTCCCCAAATAAGGAACAAGTTGATGAAATAGGTATTCATCTGTAGTACGTGCCGCATGACGACGTTTATGATAAACCGTAGACTCTGAACTCATAATGACTCTTGAGATGGAATAAGCGTTAAGCGCACATCATCACCCAATCGGGTAACATCCAGCAACTTAAAGCGGAGTTGCTCTGCCATCTGAGAAAACTCAGCATTGAACATTGCACGTGCAGACTGACCCAATAAGGTCGGTGCTACATAACTAATCATTTCATCAACCAACTTTTCTTGTAAAAAAGCCGTCGATAACGTTGCACCTGCTTCAACCATGACATCATAAATCTGATGTGATTGAACCAACTGCTTTAATAACTGATCTAAAGGCTGTACAGCAAACTGCAGCACGCCTAAATCGGCTAATGCTTGACGATAAGGCCCCATCACCATCACGGTATCAGGTTGTTGTAGGATCTGAGCAGTCAAAGGTAGACGTCCTTGACGATCTAAGATCAGACGTTTTGGCTGTATCACAGTATTAATATCAGCTACACCCTGAAGCTCTCTCACATTGAGTTGAGGATCATCGGCCAATATCGTTTCAATCCCCGTGATCACGACGCCAGAAATGGCACGAAAATGCTGAACATCTAAACGTGCTGCTGAGCCTGTAATCCATTTTGACTCACCCGACGCCATCGCCGTTCGACCATCTAAACTAGAAGCAACTTTTAAACGCACATAGGGCATGCCTGTTGCCATCGCTTTTAAAAAACCCGAATTCAACTGATGCGCTTCGGCTTGGCAATTACCAACCTCAACCTCAATACCTGCTTCTTCTAAAATTTGAACGCCTTTACCTGCCACTAAGGGATTGGGATCTGGACAGGCAATCACAACACGTGCCACCCCTGCCTCAACCAAACCTTTGGCACATGGCGGTGTACGCCCATAATGCGCGCACGGCTCTAAGGTCACATAAGCGGTTGCACCCCGAGTCTGTTCGCCTGCTTCACGCATGGCAAAAACTTCTGCATGGGGTTGACCTGCTTTAGGATGATAACCTGTGCCTAGTAACTGTCCATTTTTGACAATGACACAGCCTACATTTGGATTTGGTTTAGTGCTGTATTGACCTTGCATTGCTAAAGCAATCGCTTGTTTCATCCAAGCTTGGTCAGCTTGTAAAGAACTGGACTGTAATTCAGACATGGATGAAAACTCGATTAATGTTCACGTTGTTGCATTTGTTCAATTTGATGACGAAATGCATCCACATCTTGGAAATCTTGATAGACTGATGCAAAACGCACATAGGCAACATGATCCAGTGCAAATAAAGCCTGCATCACAATTTCACCAATGGTGCGAGACTTTACATCGCGCTCACCTAAACGGCGAATTTGCAGTTGAATATCACTCAAAACGGTTTCAATCTGCTCTTGGGTCACTGGACGCTTTTGTAAAGCATGCATCAAGGAACGACGCAGTTTTGCTTCATCAAAAGGTTCACTTTTTCCATCAGACTTAAGCACACGAGGCATAACCACTTCATAACTTTCAAAAGTTGTGAATCGTTCACCGCAACCAATACATTCTCGACGACGGCGAATTTGACAACCCTCAGCGGCCAAACGGGAGTCGATCACTTTACTGTCTTCAGCGTTGCAAAATGGACAATGCATAGTGGTTAAATTGAACAAATTTGAATGGATTTAAAGTGTAGCAAAAATTCTGTGTTTTGTAGAGTTTTACGCTAGATATAGAAAAAAAACAGCCCTTTCGGGCTGTTTCACACAATATATTGATTATACTGTTTATTTATTATTCTATTGCTTAGTCAACACGTTCACCATGTTGGCTCAAGTCTAGACCCATGCGCTCATCATCAGATTCAACACGAATTCCAATCACAAGGTCAATCACTTTTAAAATGATGAAAGTTAATACTGCTGAGTACGCAATTGTTGCTAATACGCCTTCAACTTGAACCCAAAGTTGATGCATGATATCCGTCGGTGCTTTATCACCCATGATGAAATCGCTAGCAAAGAAGGCCGTTAAAATTGCACCCACGATACCACCCACACCATGTAGACCAAAGGCATCCAAAGAATCATCTGCTTTTAATATACGTTTCAATCCGCTAATGCCCCAGAAGCACACTACACCACCAATAAGGCCCATAGCTAGCGCGCCACCTACAGTGACAAAACCTGCTGCTGGTGTAATCACCACAAGACCAGCAACTGCACCTGATGCAGCGCCTAAAACAGAACCTTTACCACGCGCAACTTTTTCAGTAATTAACCAAGAAATTGCTGCTGCAGCCGCTGCCACTTGAGTCACAAGTAATGCATAACCTGCAGAACCGTTTGCACCCAATGCAGAACCACCGTTAAAGCCAAACCAACCTACCCAAAGTAAGCTTGCACCGACCACGGTTAAAGCCAAATTGTGCGGAGCCATTGATTCACGACCCAAGCCCATACGCTTACCGAGCATATACGCTGCAACTAGACCCGCTACACCTGAGTTAATATGAACAACCGTACCGCCTGCAAAGTCTAGAGCACCATCATGACCTAACCAACCGCCACCCCATACCCAGTGGGTAATGGGTGCGTAGACCACCACAACCCAAATCGCAGTGAATGCAACAAATGCGCCGAATTTCATACGTTCAGCAATTGAACCACTGATAATTGCAACCGTGATGATGGCAAAGGTCATTTGGAAAATGACGAATAAAATCTCAGGAATTGTCCCCGTTAACGCATCGGTAGTAATGCCTGTCAACATGAACTTATCTAAACCACCGATAAAGGCATTGCCTTCACCAAATGCTAAAGTATAGCCAATTACAACCCATGCAATACTTACTACAGCTGCAGCTACAAAGCTATGCGCCATCGTACTTAAAACGTTTTTCTTACGAACCATACCGCCGTAGAACAACGCTAAACCAGGAATAGTCATCAGTAAAACGAGTGCCGTAGAAACTAAAATCCACGCTGTATCACCTGTATCTAATTTTGGTTCTTCTTCTGCAGGTGCTGGCGCTTCTACTGAGGCAGTAACGGCTTCTACCGCTTGTGCTGCTGGGGCAGCAACATCCGTTGTTTCAACCACTGTGACTTGTTCTGATGGAGTTGGCGCTGTTGCCGCTTCTTCAGCCCATGCAACAGAGCCACCTAAAAGTGCGCTAGATAAACCCAACGCGAATAGCATCTTTTTCATTCGTATCCCCCAACCTAATTTGTGCGAGTTATGTGTTACTCAGCAAACTTCATGCCAAATTAAACGGCATCAGCACCTGTCTCACCTGTACGAATACGGATGACTTGTTCTAAATTCGTTACGAAAATCTTACCGTCACCAATTTTTCCAGTACTAGCCACACGAGTGATTGATTCAATTACCGCATCAACCATTTCATCGCTGATTGCGATCTCAATTTTTACTTTTGGTAAGAAATCAACGACATATTCAGCACCACGATAAAGTTCAGTATGACCTTTTTGACGACCAAAACCTTTGACTTCAGTCACGGTGATCCCTTGAACACCAATTTCAGATAGTGCTTCACGCACATCATCCAATTTAAACGGTTTTACAATTGCAGTTACGAGCTTCATGTTTGTTTTCCTTCGGCTTATTTCACCAGTAAGGTTTTATGTTCAAATTTCATGCCAAAAATTCTTAGGTTGGGGGAGAAAGAAAGTCTGACATGAGTTTTCTTTATACCCTATTCTATACATTTAAATGCGTTTTGAGCTTCAAAATTCAGGTTTTTTAGTCGAAGATTTAGAATTTTTTACAATCCATGAAATCATATTTCATCTGAAAGGCTATAGAGTCAGAAGCAGCAATGGTACACTGCTGTCACTTCTCCAACCCATGGATATAGAAATGATCGAAACTTTATTACAAGCCATACTGGAACAAGTCGACCAACCTAAAAAAGACTTAGAACACAATCTTCGAGCATTATTAAACGAAGCAGTCACCAAAATGGATTTAGTCTCAAAAGATGAAATTGAACGTCAACGAACTGCACTAAACAATGCAAATTTACGCTTAACTGAATTACTTGCACAGGTTGAAGCATTAGAACTACGCATTCAGAACAAAAAATAAGCACCTGCTTGGTGCAACAGAAGACACTAACGAATTAAAATAATGCACTATAATGGAACAAAATATGTCTTTTGCCAAAATTCACACTCGAGCTTTGCTCGGATTATATGCACCATCCGTTGAAGTTGAAGTTCATCTCAGCCAAGGACTTCCTTCTCTAACCATTGTGGGGCTTCCTGAAGCAGCCGTTCGAGAAAGTAAAGATCGAGTCCGCTCTGCCATCATTAATAGTGCTTATCAATTTCCGACAAAACGCCTCACCATCAATCTTGCTCCCGCAGACTTGCCCAAAGACAGTTCACGACTAGATTTACCTATTGCACTGGGTATTTTAATTGCCTCTGGTCAGCTCCCCGAACACGGGACTGAAAATTTTGAATTTATTGGTGAATTGGCACTCGATGGGCAATTGCGACCCATTTCGGGCACTCTAAGTATTGCGATAGCTTGCCAACAAGCTGGGCATCAACTGATTTTACCTGAAGCCAATGCGCAAGAAGCCTCTCAATTGCCCAACTTCCAAGTGTTTGCAGCGCAACATTTAAAACAAGTCTGTGCGCATCTGTCGCAAAACCATCTTATCCAACAGTTTCAGCCCGCGGCGCTAAAAACCTCTCAGCATTACAAATTTGATTTGGCGGATGTTAAAGGCCAACTACGTCCAAGACGTGCTTTAGAGATTGCGGCAGCAGGTGGACATTCCTTGTTGTTTAAGGGGCCTCCTGGGACAGGAAAAACCCTATTGGCATCACGTTTAGCCAGTATTCTACCGCCCTTAAACACGCAAGAGAATTTGGAAGTGGCGAGTATTTACTCGGTGGCTAATCATCAACATCCTTTTGGGCAACGTCCCTTTCGCGCACCGCACCACACGGCTTCTGCTGTTGCCTTAGTCGGTGGCGGGTCGCAACCCAAACCCGGTGAAATTACATTGGCACATAAAGGCGTGCTGTTTTTAGATGAACTACCTGAATTTGATCGAAAAGTTTTGGAGGTTCTAAGGCAACCCATTGAGTCCAAAGAAATTGTGATTTCTCGTGCTTCGCGGCAAATTACCTTTCCTGCAAATTTTCAATTAATTGCAGCAATGAACCCTTGCCCATGTGGCTATGCTTTTAATCAAGATAGTCGTTGCCAATGTTCAGCAGAAGCCATAAAACGCTATCAAAACCGTATTTCAGGCCCATTATTAGACCGTATTGATTTGCATATTGATGTGCCACCATTGCATGCCTCAGAGCTACAGGATACACAGGTTGTTGAAAACTCAGCGACCGTTCGCGAGCGGGTCATTCAAGCTTATGAAAGACAAATCCAGCGCCAAACCTGTCTCAACATGGCATTATCACCCAAACAACTTGAACAGTTTGCTCTACTAGATACACCAACTGCTCTTATCTTTGAAAAAGCACAGCAACGTCTGAACTTATCTGCCCGTGGTTATCATCGTATTTTAAGAGTAGCTCGAACCATTGCAGACTTGGCTGAGTCAGAGCACATTCAAACAACACATTTAACCGAAGCGCTGTCTTACCGACAGCAAAATGCCTAAGAATCACCCAACTTCATATAAAAAAACCCTCTAGTCCTTAGGACTAGAGGGTTTTTGAAGGGGTTAAAACTTAGAAAGTTTTAGTCAAGGTAAACACTGCACCTGTTTCTACACCACGTGCTGTAGCATGATCTAGATCATCGGTATCAATATTGGTACCTACTGCTGCTAACTCTGCTGTTGCACCAGAGATAGATTTGAATGCATAGGTCACGCCCACTTTCCAATCTACATAGTTATCATCACCATTGAATGAATATTTATCTTCATCACTCACCACGGTATAACCCACATTCGCTACACCACCAAAGCCTGTTGAACCAAATGGAATTGCATAGCCTGCATTGATGTTCCAACTGTCTGTATCTGCTGCAACATAGTCATTGGTATAGTTTACATTGGTGAGTAAGCTATCACCTTCAGTAAAGACACTCGCAAAGGTTAATTTGCCATAAAACTCTAACCAGTTCAGATCATCTGCGCTTGGGTAGTTGTAGTACACCATGCCCACATCAAGTACAGGCTTGCTAGCAAAACTCTCTAAGGTCGTTGCAAAACCAATTGACGGATCGAGTTCTAAGCTCGGTGAACCTTCACCAAAATCAACATTTGAACCCCAAAGGCCCAAATACACGCCTGATTCATGTGCCAAAGTAAAGCCCGCTTGTACCGCTGGATCATTTTGGGTTTGAGTTAAACCACGGAAACGATAGTCGGTTGTTACAGCAGCGCTTCCGCTAAAAGAGAAACCAAACGGTAGTGCTGGCTCGTCATCTGCGAAAGTGAATGTAGAAGCTGAAGCCACTACAGCTAAAGATAATGCTTTAAGTGCAAATTTCATTGTTTAATTCCCCTACATCGTATCCGACGTTTTTTTGGTTATTTCGATAAACTCATGTAGGAATTAGCAATAGCTATGCCAAACTCAAATTAAAACCAGTTACACTCTCATAAAAAATAGAATAATTATTTGTTTTATAAAAATTTATTAAGAATAAAAAAAATTAAACACCATCTGCCTTTTATGGCCAATAACATTCGCTGTTAATTTATGTAATTTAATTTAGCTCAACATAATTGTTTACAATATGCGCTATTTTGAACCCAGCTTTTATACTTGCTCTTTTTAAATGCATAAAAAAAGTGCACCAGCATGATATAAGCTGATGCACTTTTAATCAGAAAATATTAGAAATTATAGGCTAACCCTAACACTACATGATGATCTAAATCATTTCCTGCTCGGTCATATACCCCATAAATATAATCAGCAGACAGCTCAAAACCTGTATTTGCAATAGGTTTAGTCAAACCTAGTCGAATTTCATTTAAAGTTAAGCGTCGCTCAGTGGAGAACATCACATCGTTGCCATGCTGATAAAGCGATACCCCTAAAGAGCTGTTGAAGCTAATGTCGTGTTGAAGTATATAATGGTGCGTCAGATTTAAATAAGTATCTCCTGCATTGGCATAACTTACATTAGCCAATGCTATGCTGACACCTAAAACAAAATCTTGATACGAAAGATTACTCACCCATTCTGCACCTGTAGTGCTTCTGCGCTGTGAGCCATCTTCACTCGAAACAGAGCCACCATCATTATATAAATAAGTGACAATATGTGAACGATAGCTTAGATCAGGACTCAAGCTTCCTGCATAGCCAATATAGAAGTCGTGTTCAAAGCCGTGATCCTTACTGGCATCTGCTGCATCATAATTGAGTGTAGACCCCCAATACCCGACATATACCCCCGAGGCATCTGCATATTCAAGCCCCACTTGTACAGTTGGGTTATCATTCTCAACACCACCGCGATAGATATACTGACTCATCACAGCAAGGCCTCCGCTGACCTTATTTTTTGAACTTTCTTTTTGTTCCTCACTCGCCATTGTCACCGTACTGCTAAAGATCAAACCAAAAAACAGTGCAACTTTATGTGAATCTTTATGCATTTAAACTCTCAAATTTAACTTAAAAAAATCTTTCAAAGATTCGCTATGCATAAATTTTAAAACGGTTTTTTAATAATTGGTAAAATTTATATGAAAAAGAACAACATAAATGCTTACACATTCATTTTTATATTTTCTATCTTTGTAGTATTTGATTGGATGAAAATCAAACAAAGCCTTTGTTTAAAAGGCAAAGCGACTGGACGCTCTATATATTATATTCTTCGATCTATATCAGAATAGAGAATTAAGAAAAGAAAAATAATTAAATGTTTTATAAAGAGTTATTTTAAAAAACAGAGTATTTTAACTAAAAATAAAATATTTAGAACATATCACTTACAAAAAAGTGCATTACTTTAGTTGAATATATTAAAGAAAAATGACAATTTTTCTGCGATTACTTATACAATTATTGCTCTCTTTCCATCCAATTTGTATAAGGTTCGCTCCCCAATGCAAAACACAAAAAAATTAGCATTAGCAGTTTTAGTTCAAACTGCACTTATATCAACAGCTTTTGCAAGTGAGCAAAGCGAATCTAAAGGTTTCGTAGAAGACGCTGAAGGATCAGTTTTATTCCGTACAGGTTACTTAACCCGTGACAAGAAAAATGGTGCAGCTGATACAAGTTCAGCGGCTCAAACAGCGATGGTTAAAATTGAGTCTGGTTATACTCAAGGTCTTGTAGGCTTTGGTGTCGGCATTATTGGCGATACATCATTTAAATTGGGTAAAAATGGTCATACAGCTAACCAAATGATCCCAACCCATCCGCAAGACAATGCTGATGGTACCAAAGATGCGTATGACTACTGGACACGTGGTGGCGGTATTGTAAAAGCGCGCATCTCAAACACAGAAGTGCGTTACGGTACTCAAGTACTCGACCTACCTGTACTCGCAAGCAACACTGCTCGTTTAGTACCTGAATATTTTGAAGGGGTCTTAGCAACAAGCCGTGAAATCAATGGTCTTGAGTTGACTGCTGGTAAATTTACCAAAGATCAAATGTCTGAACAAATTAACAGTGATGGCAACCATTTAGACCGCGCTGTCGTTTGGGGTGCGAAATATAAATTTAATGGTGACCTAAATGCATCTTACTTTGGCTTAGACAGCAAGAATGCTCTTGAACGCCATTATGTAAATGCCAACTATAAGCAAGCTTTGGCAAACAACAGCTCTTTAACCTATGACTTCAGCGGTTACCACACTGAATGGGATAAGGGTGTAGAGGTATCTTCTTCTACTTTGCCTGTTACTTCATCTGAGCGTAGCAACAATATCTGGGCATTGTCTGGTACATATAACCAAGATGCACACAATGTTATGCTTGCATACCAACAAAGTACGGGCAACACAGGCTATGCATACGGTGAAAATGCTGACGGTTTCCAAAGTATCTATCTACCAAACTCATACCTTTCTGACTTTAACGGTCGTGGTGAAAAATCTGTTCAAGTTCAATATAGCCTAGACTTTGCAAATTACGGTGTGCCTGGTCTCAGCTGGACCACTGCGTATGTTTATGGTTGGGATATTGATACAGCAACTGATGACAATGCGAAAGAAAGCGAACTCTTTAACCAAGTGAAATATACAGTTCAATCTGGTTTTGCTAAAGATGCAAGCTTACGTTTACGTTATTCTCACTATCGTAATGACGATGCTTACGCAAAAGATTACTACTTTGGTGACACCAACGAATGGCGTATTTGGTTAGACATTCCTGTGAAATTCTTCTAATTTCTACGGAAAAGCTAGTCTAATAAAAAACCTGCACATTGTGCAGGTTTTTTATTGAAGCCATCAATCAAACACGATTCAATTGAGGCTTCACAGACAGGATTATTTTGCTGCTTCGATTGCTTTAAGCACTTCTTGCTTAGCAACTTCAGAACCTTCCCAACCTGTTAATTTAACCCATTTCCCTGGCTCTAAGTCTTTATAGTGCGCAAAGAAGTGCTCAACTTGTTGAATCAGTAAAGGTGGAAGGTCTGTATATTCTTTCACATCTTTATAAATTGGTGTTAATTTGTCGTGTGGTACTGCAATCAATTTCGCATCAATACCACCATCATCTTCCATATTCAGTTTGCCTACTGGACGGCAACGAATTACAGAACCTGGCTCTACAGGATGAGGAGTCACAACAAGTACGTCTAATGGGTCACCATCTTCAGACAACGTGTTTGGTACATAACCATAGTTCGCAGGGTAGAACATTGCTGTACCCATGAAACGATCTACAAAAAGCGCATCCGAATCTTTATCAATTTCATATTTGATTGGTGCTGCATTTGCAGGAATTTCGATGATCACGTAGATATCGTTCGGTGCATCTTTACCCGCTGGGATATTGCTGTAGCTCATAACATCACTCTTTAACAAGTTAAATCTTTTAAAAACCACATTGATTATAACGGGTTTTCAGAAAAAATATTTCGGCGATTATACATTCACTAGGTGAAAATATGTATGTTTCATACGTTAACCCGTCGTCAACTTAATCACCAAAAGCAATAAACAAATCGGACAAAGCAATGATAATAACCAAATGATCGTACGTAGCGTTGCCCAATTGACCAAATAGCAAATGCCATACAACACACGCAGAACAAGATAAGCGATACCAAAAGTCATAGTGACCACTTGTGGAATTACCATGTATTCAGCCATTAAAATCGCAGCAATAAATAAAGGTAGACCTTCAAAGCTATTTTGCTGTACCGCATTGGCACGCGCGGCTAGACCTGTGGTTTTAGCTAGAAATTCGCGAGGGTGTTGGTTATCTTTAGCACGAAATCCTGCCGACTTTTTAGCAATAACGGTAAATACATATGGCAGTAAACAAGCAACTAAAATGAGATAAATAATCCCGCTAATGCTTTGCATTGGTTTTTTCTCATCAAGATCATTTCGAAGGCTATCATAGCATGGCATTCCAAAGATAAATTTGGTTAAATTATAGTGTTTTTATAATTTCCCGATGAGACCCACTATGGCTAGCCCAGATCAAAAAGAAATGTTCGACGTACTCGACATTCAGCGTCAACATCAACGCCAAGTGGATCGTGTTTTAAAAATTGTTCTCCCCATCACAGCTTTTCTACTGACGGTTATTTGTGCCAATATGAATATCGGCTCAACAATCGGTACATTGATTATGCTGATTATCGCATTTTGGATGGTTGGGATTAGACACCAAACACTTTGGTATTGGCTGATTGCTGTCACTATCTATTGCTTCATCGACAATGTACTTAGCTATGGCACATTTGCATTCCCAGCCTTTAGTCGCCAGTGTGGCACCATGTTGACCTTCATCGGTATTTTGGGTATTGGCCGTCCCTATATCGACCGTTGGCTAATGAAAAACTAAAAATATAAATAGAAAAAAAAAGCGCCATTCGGCGCTTTTTTTAGGACTCAACTTATGCTGTTTTACGCAAATCTTTACGTAAGATTTTACCTACGTTTGATTTTGGCAATTCATCCATAAATTCAACATAACGCGGGCGTTTGTACCCTGTTAAGTTTTCTTTAGCAAATGCCAGAACTTCTTCTGTGGTTAAAGATGGATCTTTTTTCACCACAAATAGTTTTGGCACTTCACCTGATTTTTCATCTGGCACACCAATTGCTGCAACTTCCAAGACTTTAGGATGTTTTGCAACCACTTCTTCAATTTCCGAAGGATAAACGTTGAAGCCTGATACCAAAATCATGTCTTTTTTACGGTCTACAATTTTTATGTAGCCACGAGGATCCATCACACCGATATCACCTGTACGGAAGAAACCATCTTCAGTCATCACTTTAGCGGTTTCATCTGGGCGGTTCCAGTAACCACGCATCACCTGCGGACCACGGATTGAAATTTCACCTTGTTCACCCAGTACAACTTCGTTGCCATCATCATCCAAAATCGCAACTTCAGTTAATGGCAATGGAATACCAATTGTGCCACTGAATTCTTCAGATGCAGGTGGATTTGCCGTTGCAACAGGCGAAGTTTCAGATAGACCATAACCTTCGATAATGTTGGTTCCAGTAATTCGCTTCCATGCTTCAGCGGTAGAAGGAAGAACCGCCATACCACCGCCCATTGCCATTTTTAATTTGCTGTGGTCAAGTTGTTTAAACTCTTCGTTGTTCACCAAAGCATTGAATAAAGTATTCACTGCTGGGAAGAACGATGGTTGATACTTACGTAATTCTTTCATTACCCCAGGTAAATCACGCGGGTTTGGAATGAGAACATTGGCTTGACCTTTGTACATACCGTACATCGCACAAACCATGAACGCAAAAATGTGATAAAGCGGTAAGGCACAGAAAATACGGTCATCGGGCTGACCATCTTGTGCGCCAAATTTACTTTGGAAAATACCATCACATTGCAACATGTTCGCTACAAGGTTGCGATGCGTCAGTTCTGCACCTTTAGACACCCCTGTAGTGCCGCCAGTATACTGAAGCACTGCGGTGTCACTTAACGTTAAGTTCGGACGCTTATAATTGCTTGCACTGACTTTAGACATAGCAGCATTAAAGCGAATATGACCTGGAATATTCCATGCTGGAATTTGCTTACGTACTGAACGTAATACAAAGTTCACCAGTGTGCCTTTTAATGCACCCAACATGTCACCTACAGAGGCAATCACGACATGTTTAACAGGCGTTTTACCATTAATTGTTTGGTAAACAGATGCGAAATTCTCAATAATAACAAGAACTTCTGAGCCTGAGTCATTTAACTGATGTTCAAGCTCACGCGCGGTATACAGTGGGTTGACGTTGACCAGTACTAAGCCCGCACGGAAGACACCCAAAGCAACGATAGGATACTGAAGAACGTTTGGCATCATCACAGCGACACGTGAACCTTTTGCAAGACCTAAACTTTGCAAATAGGTTGCAAATTTACGACTTGCCTCTTCTAACTCACTAAAAGTCAATACTTTATCCATAAAGATAAAGGCATCTCGTGAGCCAAATTTTTGGAAATTTCTTTCAAATACATCAACCAATGACGTATTTTCTGGTGGCAATTCTACAGTCTCTGGAATCCCCGTTTTTTGGTATTCTGCGAACCAAATCTTTTCCATATCGCCCGATTCTCCTATCAGTAATCCTTAAATTCTCAGCTGTTGTTCTCAATATTAAGCGCTCTTTATTTAACTTGTGTTGCTTAATATTGCATCCATTTCCCGCATACATACCATATATAACGTATTTTGATCAATGGATGCTAGTTTTATCTCTGAACTAACAGTTTATTTGCTTTTTGATAACCACGTGGTAATAACTGCCCTTTGGATGCCCGTTTACCCACATATTTTTCTAAATCATCGCCCTTCAATTTTAATTGCTGCTGTCCTGCAACGACTTGCAGTATTTCATCTAGCGTTAATCTTGTCATGAATACAATTTGATCTTTCTCTTCAAGTTGTATCAATTTATTACCTTTACCTTTATTTAAAATAGGCAACTCTGACAACTCTAAAATCAACAAACGACCCGTTGAGGTCAATAACGCCAAATGGGTGGCTTGATCAACACTAGTCAACGGCATGACTGTGGCTTTTTCAGGTAAAGTTAGGAAGGCTTTACCCGCTTTTGCATTGGTATCTAACTGTTTTGCCTGTGTTTTAAAACCGTAGCCTTTACTGCTCAGAGCCACAACTTCAGCTTCATCTTCAGCAATAAAAATTTGCTTAAAACCTACACCACTGGCTGGCGATAATTTTGAACTCAACGGTTCTCCCAGACCCCGTGCGGACGGTAGGCTCGCTATGGCTAGGGCATAACTACGCCCTGACTCATCCAATACATACACGCGCTGATTAGATTTTCCTTGCGCATGACTGAGATATTGATCGCCGGCACGGAAATTTAAGTTCTCTACGTCTACATCATGACCTTTGGCCGAACGAATCCATCCCGCTTCAGACAACACCACCGTCACAGGATCCGCAGGCATAAAGTCCTGCTCACTCATCGCTGTCGCTTCTGCACGATGTACGATTGGCGAACGGCGGTCATCACCAAATTTTTTCGCGTCATCTTTAAGTTCATTGATAATCAAAGCTTTCAAAGACTCAGGATTGGCCAATTGTTCACGAATCAATGCAGCTTTGGCTTCTAACTCTTCTTGCTCACGGCGCATTTCCATTTCTTCAAGTCGGGCCAAATGACGCAACTTGAGTTCTAAAATAGCTTCGGCCTGAATGTCATCAATATTAAAACGTAACATCAACTCTGCTTTGGGATGCTCTTCTTCACGAATAATACGAATCACTTCATCAATATTTAGATAGGCAATAATCAAACCACCCAAAATATGTAAGCGCTTTTCAATTTTATTCAGGTGATATTGCAAACGACGGGTAACCGTTTCCTTTCGAATTTCAATCCATTCCAACAAAATACGACGAATTGATTTCACTTGTGGACGGCCATCCGCACCAATCATGTTCATATTGACACGATAGCTCGACTCTAAATCGGTTGTTGCAAAAAGGTGGCTCATCACCGCTTCAGCATCAATCCGATTTGAGCGCAGTACAATCACCAAGCGGGTTGGGTTTTGATGGTCGGATTCATCACGTACATCACTCACCAAAGGCAATTTTTTCGCCTGCATTTGATCTGCAATTTGCGAAATGACCTTCGAGCCTGAAACTTGATAAGGCAAGTCCGTGATCACAATTTCATTTTTTTCGATGCTATACACCGAACGCATACGGTAACTGCCCCGACCTGTGCTTTGTATTTTTAATAACTCTTCAGGTGGCGTAATAATTTCAGCTTTGGTCGGCAAATCTGGCGCAGGAATGTATTCTGCAACTTTGTCATCGCTTAAATTTGGATTACGAATTAAGGCAATGGTGCCTTTTACGACTTCACGCAGGTTGTGTGGAGGAATGTCCGTAGCCATGCCTACTGCAATACCTGTGGTACCGTTTAACAAAATATTCGGAATACGTGCAGGTAAAGTCACTGGCTCTTTCATCGAACCATCAAAGTTGTCCTGCCAGTCACAAGTCCCCTGTCCCAACTCAGACAACAGCACTTCACTATACTGAGATAATTTGGCTTCGGTATAACGCATCGCTGCGAACGATTTCGGGTCATCCGGCGACCCCCAGTTACCTTGACCTTCAATAAACGGATAACGATAACTAAAAGGCTGTGCCATCAGCACCATCGCTTCATAGCAGGCGGAATCACCATGTGGGTGATACTTACCGAGCACATCACCAACGGTACGCGCAGATTTTTTGGGTTTACCGCTATGTTTTAGCCCCAATTCACTCATGGCATACACAATACGGCGTTGTACAGGTTTTAAACCATCGCTGATATGCGGTAAGGCACGATCCATGATCACGTACATGGCGTAATTGAGATAGGCTTGTTCAGTAAATTCTGCTACGGAACGGTTTTCTGTCGCTTGATGCGCAAGGCTTGTCATAACAACCTGTCATCCTAATTAATCGTTTTTTGTTTAAGTTCTTATGCTATGTCGCAGGCTCAGCCTATACAAGTGAAAGCGTACACCACTACGACAAATTGCGTCTTTAGACGTTCCTAATGTCGTAAAATTATCCATTTTTTTTAAAATGAGCAACTAATTATTTCAAAGTTCCTATCTTGCTCTTATTTAGGATTGAAATAGAGTAACTACACACCCTCTGCGCTTATGTCATGACATTGAATATGATGATCGAGCACATAGCCAATCACACACTTTCAACTTGATATGCGAGCTGTCTTTAACCGGAATTTGATACTCCGCGAGTCCCACATTTCAAAGATATTGTGTTAACAGAAAAGTTTCAATTCTGCTCGCGCACGCGGTTTGATTGTTCCTGAAGATCAAGGGACTAAAACACATCCCTCTATCATCAGTCTGTACAGTTTTACAAACCAATCTCTTCCAATGTTTTACCTTTGGTTTCTTCACCCAAAATCAAAATCACCACCGCCACCGCAAGCAGTACTGCGGTAAACATTATAAAGATTGCACTAAAACCATTGCTCATGACCATCATATGCGTCACCACCATCGGTGCGACAATGCCGCCCATACGACCAATGGCCGATGCCCAGCCCGAACCAAAAGCCCGAATATTGGTTGGATATTGCTCTGGGGTGTAGGTATACAAAACACCCCATGCACCGAGATTAAAGAATGACATCAGACAGCCCCAGAACATGATCATGCTCACAGTGTCAGCTTGACCAAAGAAATAGGCCGAAACTGCACACATGCTAATAAAACCAGCTAAGGTTGCTTTACGTCCAAGTTTTTCGACCAGCCATGCTGCGGCCACATAGCCTGGAAGCTGTGCCAAAATCATCACCAGTACGTATTCAAAAGACTGAACAATGCTATACCCCTGCTTCACCAGCAAACTTGGCAACCACGTAAAAATGCCATAATAAGAGTACACAATGCCAAACCAAATCAGCCATAACATCAAGGTTCTACGTGCAAATGCACCCGACCAAAGCTGAGTAAAAGACACATTCTTTTTTTCTGCCACAGGTTTGACAATGATATGTTCAACGACTTCAACGCCACATTGACGTTCAATCTGCTGCACCAAAGCGTGCGCTTCTACAATTCGACCACGGTTGATAAGATAAGGAATTGACTCAGGCACTTTGAACCAAATGACAATGGCATACAGTGCAGGAATCCCGCCCATCAAAAAAGCCATGTGCCAGCCAAACTTTGGAATCACAAAATACGCCACTAAGGCAGCACAGAGCCAACCTAAGCCCCAAAAACTCTCTAGCAGAACAATAAAACGCCCACGTACCTGTGCAGGAATATACTCACTGACCAAGGTCACTGCTACTGGCAACTGTCCACCTAAACCAAGACCCACAATAAAACGAAACAGCAATAGCCACGTTAAGTTGGGAGCAAAAGCACAGGCTGCCGTCGCCAAACTATAAATCACTAATGTTGCAGCAAAAACCGTTTTACGTCCGATACGGTCGGCCAAGCCCCCTGAACACACCGCACCAATCGCCATTCCGACAAAGCCTATTGAGACGACCCAACCTTTCTCAGTTGGGCTCATGTGCCAGTCTTCAGCCATTTTCGCCAAAATAAAAGAAATCAGCCCCGTGTCCATGGCATCGAACATCCAGCCCAAGCCAATCACCCATAACAAGGTGTAGTGGAATTTACCGATCGGTAAGCGTTGTATACGGGAAACTAAATCCATAGCTTGACCTCTAAAGCGGAAAAAGGATAGCGGGCTGCTTTCTCAACAGGCTTTATCATTATGTGCTTTTTTTGGGGACAAGGGACAGTTTGATATCCCTTGTTTTAGCTAGCATCTTTGGAAGAAGCAGACTGTTCATCATCATCTTGATAAATGAATTTCGGCATTTCTAAACCAAAGTAAATTGCAATTAAACGTAAGCTAAAACCAAAGATCAGAGTCGAAATCACGGTCAGCTCAAGCGACAAACCGAGTTGAATGCAGCCCCAATAGAAAATCACTGCGACAAAAGAAATACTGGCATACAGTTCACGGCGGAACACCAAAGGCACGTCATTACACAAAATATCACGCAAGATACCACCTGAGACTCCTGTAAGGACTCCAGCAACCGCAGACACCACAAAACCATGTCCCATTTCTAAGGCAATTTGACAGCCGATGATGGTAAAACCGATCAGGCCCAGAGCATCGAGCACCAAGAAAATATTGCGTAAATGACGCATCCACTTGGCAATCAAAATCGTCATAAAAGCGGCAAAACACGTCAGCATCAAATATTCAGGATGCTTGACCCAGGTCAGCGGATAATGTCCCAATAACACATCACGAACAGAACCACCGCCCAGTGCTGTGACACAGGCAATAATCACCACACCAAACCAATCCATACTACGCCGACCCGCTGACAGTGCACCAGTCATCGCCTCTGCCGTGATCGCTATAATATAAATAACAGTGAGTAACATCGCCTGGATTCCATGTAGGCTAATTGATGCGCGCTATTCTAAGCCAAATTTTCTGAAAATTATAAAAATTGTGCACAACATTGTTTAAATTTTTTCCCTGAACCGCAAATGCACGCTTGTTTCATGGTGATTTGCATTTCAGTGGTCGGATCTAAAAAATACCATGCCTCAGCATGTTTCACAAAATGTGAAATTTCATGATGTATCTGTGCCGATTTTCCATCATGATAATGCGCTTTAAACTCGACCATGGCGTGGTTTTTATCGAGTTTCTCATTGGCGTTTACGACGTCTAACTTTAACCATTGGTTGCTTCGACTCCACTCCGCTATTGCTACAATATCGAGAGCTTGTTGCTGCCCCAACGCTGTGGTTTGCACAATGTAATCAATTTGTTGTTTGGCAAAAGCACTATAGCGTGAGCGCATCAATTGGACAGCTGTCTGCGCATGACTTTGTCCCAAATGCAAAGGCTGACAGCACTGTACATATTCTCCTTGCCCACACGGACACTCAATATGGCTCATGATTTTCCATAAAAAAATAGCTCGACATTGCGAGCTATTTTAACCTGTTCACCCCAGTTTGAGGACGGGTTTTAAGATGATTCTTTGTGCAGATCTGACTGTGGAATTACATGCACTTTTTCAATTTTGTGCCCATCCATCGTCACCACTTCAAAAATGCAACCATCTGCTACAAGGCTAGAGCCATTTTCAGGTAAACGACCTAAATGAAAGAGGATATAGCCTGACAAGGTTGAGTACTGATCGGACTCATCGACCAAATCACGATCCAACAATAACGACACATGACGAATATCGGTTGAGCCATCGAGCATCAAGCTACCATCTTCTAAACTTTCAGCCACATTGTCTTCGGCATCTTCATCAGGGAACTCCCCTGCAATTGCCTCTAGCACATCAATCGGGGTGGCAATCCCTTCAATCGAGCCGTACTCGTTCAAGACCAAAGCCATTTGTAGTGGGGCTTGACGCAGTTGCTCCATCACCATCAGGACTTGCGCATTTTCATGCACAATCACAGGTTCACGTAAATGTTTATAAAAATCGAGGACACCCGTTTCGATATATTCGTTTAAAACTTTATGGGTCAATACCACACCTGCAATGTTGTCTAGCTCGCCCCGTGCTACGATTAAACGTGAGTGTGTAATACTGAGCAATTGTGATTTGATCGAGGCTTCATCATCCTCTAAATCAATCCATTCCAACTCTGGACGTGGTGTCATCACGGACTTCACAGGACGCTCAGACAAACCCAACACCCCTTGTACTAGAACACTGTGATAGACTCCATTTTCAGGATCAAATACTTCATCCGCATAAGCGCGAGTTGCCAACACATCTTCAGGCTCAGAAGCATGATCACTACTTTTACCGCCCAACATCCGCAGTACCGCAGACGCAGTTTTATAGCGAAGGTCTGTGGTGGTGACCATTTTTTCTTGATTACGGCGCATGGTTTGGTTGATAAATTCAACAATCACCGAGAAACCAATGGCTGCATAGAGGTAACCTTTTGGAATATGGAAACCAAAGCCCTCTACAATCAAAGAGAAACCGATCATCATCAGGAAACCAAGACACAAAATCACCACGGTCGGATGTTTGTTGACGAATTCCATCAAGGCCTTGGATGCCCACAGCATAATGCCCACGGCGATAATCACCGCAATCATCATTACAGACAGGTGCTTGACCATACCGACTGCAGTAATCACTGAGTCTAAAGAAAATACCGCATCCAAAACCACAATTTGGACAATCACCATCCAAAATACGGCGTTGGCAGGATTTTCTTCTTTTTGGATCACTTTGGCGTCGATGCGTTCATGTAACTCCATCGTCCCTTTAAACAGCAAGAACACCCCACCAAACAGCAAAATCAGATCACGCCCTGAGAATGGATGGTCGAAGATATGGAACAATGGTTCAGTCAGCGTCACCACCCAAGCGATAGACGCGAGTAAAACCAAGCGCATGAGCAGCGCTAACATCAGACCAACGATACGGGCTGTATTACGTTGTTCAGGAGGAAGTTTTTCTGCCAAAATCGCAATAAAAACGAGGTTATCAATCCCGAGCACAATTTCCAGCACCACCAAGGTGAGTAAGCCCACCCATGCAGAAGGATCAGACATCCATTCAAATATCATGTGATCTGCCCCCGTCGAAGGAATGTATAACGCGCATAATGATTAGGCGAATAAAAATGAAGATTCAGCACTGCTCGCTGTAAATTATTTTCGGAAAACTGAAGATGTCTTGAGTGACAACTACCACTACCCATGTTCGTTCTTGTGTTGTGAAACAAGAGCTCAGTATAGGCAAGATCTACATAAAATTCATCTTTTTTAAAAATGTCGTTTTTTTAGAGATTTAACAAATTATTACCTGATTGTTCGATTAGATACAGTGATTTGTCACATTTCTTGCTTAAACTAAGAGAGAAAAAGTAGATAAAGAAAAGGTAAAAACATACGCCATGAATAGTGAATTAAAAATATCATCTCTCAACACTGAATCAAACGTTCAAACCACTCAACCCTTGATCGCACTTTACTGTGGCTCTCGGTCAGGCAACAAACCGATTTATCAAGAAAAAGCAATTGCGCTAGCCCAAGGCCTAGCAAACCATGGTTTCGGACTGGTCTATGGAGGCGCGAGTATTGGTCTGATGGGACAAGTGGCAGATGCCATGATTGCTCATGGGGGGGAAGCTGTTGGCGTCATCCCTGAGTTTATGCTGGATTATGAAATTGCACACAACCAATTGACTGAATTACATATTGTACAAACCATGCATGAACGCAAAGCATTGATGGCTGAACGTGCAAGTGCTTTTGTCGCACTACCCGGTGGCTTAGGCACTTTTGAAGAAATTTTAGAAGTGGCAACATGGGGACAACTCAATCAACACCAAAAACCCATGATGCTCTATAACGTCAATGGTTTCTATAATGCACTGATTGCCCAACTTGATCATGCCGTTCAAGAAGGTTTTCTGCCTCCACAGCACCGTGCCAAACTCATTGTGTGTAACCATGCTGAACAGATTTATTCAGCAATTGCAAACTTAGGGAGCCCAAAGCGCTTTGTGGTTTAAAGTTGTTTAAACACCTCAAAACTCTCCATACATAAAGAAGCGAGCTCAAGGCTCGCTTTTTTAACAACTTCGTCTATTGACCATAATTCGTGACAAAGTTGTAGAACCACGGCAAAGTGGTCGCCAAAATCACCGACATGGCTAAACCAAACATCAACTTCATGGCATCTTTACTGACATTGCGCGAAGTACGGTGCTTATTCACCTCATCAAAAATCATCGACATAGCAAACTCACGACCAGCAAGTAAACCTAAGAATACCCATGTAGTACTCATTGGAATGTTGCTCCACTCCTTGAAGACCAACAAAATCAGGGCATACATAAAGTCAATAATCGTTGCAGCACGAATATCCGTTACACCTGTTTTAGTATCAACAATTTTTTGAATCGCCCCACCACGTTGGTACAAAATCAGCGCCAATAACACCACAAAGATGGTGATAGCAAACAGCAAAAATGCCAACGGAACTTGGCGTGGCACGTATACAAAAATATTGGCCAAATCTTGAATCAGCCATTGGCTCCACAAAAAAGCGGTCGATACCCACTGTAACCCAATCCAAATATGGGAAGGTTCTTCATGACGGGTTTTGGCAAAGTACTTTGCCACTTGTCGCATCACAAAACGATAGACAATAATCGCAACCACAAAAGCCACGGCATAGCCCATCATTGACTTCACCATCATCGACCCCAAACTTGCAGGCGAGAAAATGGTTAAAACCAAAAAAGTGGTACTCACAGGAATGCCGTATTTGGTCAAAAACAAAAGTAAAATTGGCGGTACGATATACAGCCACGTAATCCCATTATCTGGAAATGGAATCGTCTCTAAGCGACCGTAAGAGGCATCTCCCACACCTGATGCATACCAACCATAGATCAGAACCACAACTAAAATGGTGCTGATAAAGAGCCAAAGCACCCACCATGGGCGGTGTGCATTCGATGAAATAAAGGTACCTAATGTCTGTGGCACATCATTTCCGACGATAGAATAAGCTGCTAAACAGAAGCCAATCACCATCAAGATTTCGATTGTCATAAAACAAACCTTTTGCAGAATCTTTCCAACAGCCTGCCATTGAAGCTTTGGCAGAGATTATGACGGTTTTATTTCATTTTCATGACATTATTGTCATATATTTTTTGTAGCGCCATAAAAAAGAGCACCACTGTGCTCTTTATTTAAACTAAGCTATTAATTTAGCTTCACTTCATAAACTGACGTCGTACCACTGACTTCATTCCCCACTACCAATAAAGGTCGAGCATTTGGTGAATTTTTCGCCGCGATAAAGATCAAACCTTCTGGGCCAAGGTCTCCTTGCTTCGTGACTTCTGTTTCGGTGGTGTTGCGATGGTTCAGGTACTGAACAAATTTAGCCTGATTCGGGTTGCTAATGTCATAGACCATGATGCCACTGGCACGCTCAAGTCCAATAAAGGCAAAGGTCTTTTCACCAATTTTACCCAGAGTCACTCCTTCAGGTTCAGGGCCTTTGTTGTCACTACGGTCATCAAATTTAAATGCTTCATGATTGCTATTAAATTGATGTGGAAACAACTCCGCAATTTTTCGCTCAAACTCACTGCCCGAGTCCCACACAATCTGCTTGGTTTCAGGGTCGACAATACTTACCGAACGACCACCATAAGCATATAATTTGTCATACGTCAGACGACCATTTTCATCCAACTTCGGCAGACCTGTCAGTGGATCTTTTTGATAACCTTGAGTCCAACTAATAGTCAAACGTCCAATTTGTGCGTCTTTAATTAAATTGTCCGCACAGACTTCTGTTGCGTCAGCCGTTTGACAAGGTTTAAACACCTCTGGGTTTAATTTTGCCCCTTTCACACCTGGCGCAAGCTGACGTAAATGTGCGGCATAATCGCCTTTGGCATCAAAACCTGCTTTTTTAAACAAGTGTTTGATACGTATCTCTTCTGCATAACCAGCATTTAAGTCCGCGCCTTCAAAGTATTTGGCTTCATCCTTTAACCATTCACGGGCATCCCCTTCATTGGCCGTGACCAAATAGGTTTTACCCTTGGCTTGATATTGTGCAATGGCATCGGGCATATACATGCCATATAGTCCCGGCCAAGAGCGGATATTGATCATGCCTGCATCTTTTGCACATTCCGTAATACTACGCCCCAACGAGTCTTGACCAATAGCACAGTCACGGTCACTGCCATCTAAGGCATTTTCAGGCAAGCTATGGTCTTTGTAGCCCATCGGGAAAAGATCAACAAATTGATTTTTTTCTAAGTCTAAAACCCCAATCGCATTGTTTTCCTGCAAACTGACCCACGCCTTTTTGCCATCAGCACTGACTGCGATGTACTCAGGCTCCAAATCCTGTGCTACAGAGGTGGTTTGAATACCTACGGTCGCGACATTTGAGTATTGGCTGATGTCTGGACCAAAAATACGAATCCCTGCATCCAATAATTCTTGTTTACGGTCATTCCATGCTTGGAAGCCTGCTATGCTTGCTGTTGGTTTTTGAATGTCAGAAACATCAATAATACTAACCGAACCCTCAGGATCAATTTGATAACCCTCATTCGGTTCCGCTTCATTGGCGACCAACACCTTTCGACCATCAGGTGTAAAGGTTAGCATATCGGGTAAAGCACCGACCTTGACTTGGCTAATATAAGACAAATCTTGTGCTTTAAAGAAAGCCACGATACCAGTTTGGGTTTTATCCTCAGCCTGAACCGCAAGCGCAACGATACCATTATGCACCGCGACACTATTCACTTCGGAATTGGCTAAATAAGTTTTGGCATCCAAAGACTGAATATATGTCGGCTGCGCTGGTTTGGAGAAATCCAAAACATCGACCATGCCTTTTTGAGCATTTACCACGAATAGGCGCTGACTCGCAGCATCATAAGCGGGTATCTCCGCTGCACTCTGCCCAAATACCCCCGACGCATAACTTGCAAGCTTGACCAGTTCAATATTATTCGGCGTAACTTCCTCAACAACAGGTGGGGATGTAATGGTTTGTTCATCATCACTGCCATTACATCCCACTAAACCCAGCCCCATCCAAGCTAAAAATACGGCACTATATGTTTTGTTCATCATGATCTAAATATCGGTTCAAATTTGACCAATGTATGACGCAAGCGTTGCAGTTCAATGTCGTATAGATGTCAATTTGATGGCAGGTGATAAATGCACTTTCACAACATCAGTTCTATATAAATTGAGCTAAACTGTTTAAAAATTTCACTTTGTTGTATCTATGAATCAAACGCCAACCCATCAAGCGCTCGCTCCTGAGTACCGTCTTTTGGTACTTCTGGTTTCGATTGGCTTTTTTATGCAAGGCTTAGATACCACCATTGTGAATACCGCTCTACCTGCTATGGCCATCAGCCTAAATGAGGACCCGCTCCAAATGCATAGCGTGGTGGTGGCCTATGTGCTTGCCGTGGCTGCCTGTATTCCCTTGAGTGGTTGGCTTGCAGACCGTTTTGGGGTGCGCAATACCTATTTCAGTGCCATTATCATTTTTACTCTTGCTTCACTGGGCTGTGGTTTTTCTGAAAGCTTAAATGAATTATTGTTCTATCGCGTACTCCAAGGCGTAGGCGGTGCATTATTGCTCCCTGTTGGCCGTTTAGCCATGCTCAAGGTCATCCCGCGGACGCAGTTCTTATCCGCAATGAGCTTAATGAGCCTCGCGGGACTGATTGGCCCACTCATTGGTCCAACACTTGGTGGCTGGCTGGTCGAAGTCAGCACATGGCATTGGATTTTCCTGATTAACCTCCCCATGGGGCTGTTAGGGGTCCTGATTAGTTTTAAAGCCATGCCGAATGTCACAGAACAAAACGTTCCTCGTTTTGACTTTTGGGGTTTTATCCTACTGGTCATTACCATGGCAGGACTCTCTTTAGGCATTGAAAATTTTGCTAGCCCACATCTAACTTTATGGTGGAGCCTCGGATTAGTTGGATTGAGTTTGGTCACTGCACTTTGGTATGCCTATCATGCGCATACGCATCAAAATGCCTTATTTCGTAGCAAGCTGTTTGGTAACCGCATCTATGCCGTGGGTATTTTAGGCAATTTCTTTGCTCGCCTCGGTGGCAATGCCATGCCCTTTCTCATGCCTTTGATGTTACAACTGGCCTTTGGCTTTGAACCCTTAATTACAGGGCTATTAATGATTCCCACAGTGCTAGGTTCATTGGCATCCAAACCCATCATTCGTCAACTGATACAACGCTTTGGTTATCGCCACGTCCTTTTAGTAAATACCCTATTGGTTGGTGCATGTATTGCCAGCTTCGCACTCAACACCGCAGATACCCCAACCTGGCTGCGCGCGCTGCATTTCTTTGTTTTTGGCATGCTGAACTCACTGCAATTTGTATCTATGAATACCCTTACCCTGAAAGATCTGCCACAACAAGATGCCAGCAGTGGTAACAGTTTCTTGTCGATGATCATGATGGTGTCGATGAGTATTGGTGTAGCCTTGGCGGGTACTTTGGTCAATGTCTTTACGGCGTATTTGGGCACAGAGCATATCGTCATGGCATTCCATAATACCTTGATTGTATTGGGCTGTATTAACCTGATTACCGCAGCCATTTTCTGGCACATCCCCAAAGACACCGCAGATTAACAACAGATACAAAGTACGGCCATTCACCGACCATAATCATCATGGTCAGTTCAGTGAATTCAAGCTATGATGATGAGCTAAAAATCAACACCTGCAAAAGCATGCCTGCAAGAAAAAAAGCCACCGCTTCTCGAAAAACATCATTAGCCTATTACGCAGTCGCCTGTGTAATAGTGCTCTGTATCGGTCTCGGAATCACCTATTTTTTCTTGCAGAACAATGTCGCATCTGCTCAAGAGTATCCCGTAAAAGGCTTTGATGTGTCTCATCATCAGGGCGATATTCAATGGCAATCCATTTCTCCCAAAGAGTTTAAATTCGTCTATTTAAAAGCTACCGAAGGTGGCGATTTTAAAGATCGAAAGTTTCAGGACAACTGGCTTAAAGCACGTGAGCACGGCTTCTTAGTCGGAGCCTATCATTTTTATCGTTTATGTCGTGATGGGCAGATTCAAGCGCAAAACTTTATTGAAACCGTGCCAAAGAAAAAAGATAGCTTGCCACCTGTGATTGATTTGGAATATGACAGTAACTGTATTAATACCTACACCAAAGAACAGCTGCTCAAAGAAATTCAGGTCATGCACGATAAACTGCACGAACACTATGGTTTACAGCCGATCTTTTATACCTCTAAGGCATTTTATAATATTGTTTTAGTCGATAAGTTTAAGAATACACCGCTTTGGATTCGTGAATATCAAGGTCAACCTGAACTCAAGGGCAATCCAAAATGGACCTTTTGGCAACACACTAGCCAAGGACAAATTAAAGGTGTTCCTACCTTGGTTGATCTCAATGTATTTCATGGTTCAGAACAAGAGTGGATACACTTTTTAGAACGCCAAGGACTTTATCAACTGCCACAAAATTTACCCATTAAATAAGTCACCCACCTTCATCTTTAACAAAAAATAAGAACATGAAGACAAACCATGTCGCGCATAGCGGATGAAAGGCTTCGCAATCGAGATAGATAGTGCCATACTTTAGCTGAACCTCCACATCAAAACCGAGTATGCGAAAAATCATTCACATCGACATGGATGCCTTCTACGCATCTGTAGAGTTGCTTGAACGTCCAGATTTAAAGCACTTGCCTGTGGTCATTTCTTCGCACCATCCTCGTGCCGTTATTGCAGCCGCATCCTACCCTGCACGTCAATATGGTCTCCGTTCAGCGATGTCGATGACTCAAGCCAAAAAACGCTGCCCGCAAGTGGTCGTGATTGAACCCAACTTTTCTAAATATCGGGCAGTTTCAGAACAGATTCATACTATTTTCCAGCGTTATACGACCCTCATTGAACCCCTTTCTTTGGATGAAGCGTATTTAGATGTCACTGAAAATTTACAACAACTGGCCAGTGCTACAGAAGTGGCTGAGCGCATTCGCGCTGATATTTTTCAAAGCACAGGACTGACCGCCTCTGCGGGTGTTGCGCCCAATAAATTTCTCGCCAAAGTTGCTTCGGACTGGAATAAACCCAATGGGATCTGTGTGATTAAACCCTCACACGTTCAGCAGTTTATTCAGCACTTAGCGCTTAAAAAAATCCCTGGTGTCGGTAAAGTCATGCAAGAAAAGTTAAAAAGCTTAAATCTTGAGACTTTAGGCGATCTACAAAAATTAGATGAAAATGTACTCATTCACCATTTTGGCAAATACGGCAAACAACTGTTTTTATATGCGCAAGGGATAGATGAACGTCCTGTACAAGCAGAACGTGAACGTCAGCAAATCTCAAAAGAAACGACCTTTGATGATGACTTAAGCATTGAACAATGCATGCCATTTTGGCCCCAGTTGATTGAACAAGTTTGGCGAAGTCTCGAGAAAAAACAACTGTATGCTCGTGGCGTCACCGTCAAACTTAAACTGAAGAATTTTCAGACTTTACAGCATAGCAAAAGCTTTAAAATACCTCTTAAACATCAGGCAGAACTACAACTCATCTTAGACAGCCTGCTCAAAGACATGCATATTAGGCCAGAGCAATGCTTTCGATTAGTGGGTGTTGGTGTTTATGCGCTTTCTCACAAAGAAGTACTTCCTCAACTCTCCTTATGGGAAGATGAAATACCCAAATGAGCTATTTTTTAACCAAAAGAACAAAAATAATGCAATTTAGCATTCACAATATCCTTTTTTAGAGTAATCTAATGGCGCGCTACATTTATCCATGTAAGTGCTGAGATGCTAAAACTCACCTTTACTTTTAGCATAACGTCCTGTGATTGGTGTGACGATCAAATCCAAAGATTACAGGGCATCTCTGATGCTCATCACGACACACTGCTTTTACATTGTGTAGCATTTTAGCCTTATCAAAATAACAATAACTATCTACAAGTAATTTTCATCCCTCATTCCAACTCAGACTAAACACTTCTTTTTATTTTTACACCACACTTTTCAAATCATCACCATATACTCTCAAAGTCAGTACCACTCTCTTCTGAGTCATTTTAGAACCCCAAAAAACCTTAATACTGTAAATAACGGGATTGCGAGCGAGTGATCATCTGTCGCACTTGACTTTGTGATAGGCTATCGAGGTATATATCATGATCTTTAATTCTACGCGCACAGGGCTCTCACATGGCTGTTCAACGTTTGCATGTCTCAAATCGCTTTTCTGAAGTGGCAATTGCTGGAAACCTCATTCATTTAGCAGGACAATTAGCTTCTGACTTTGATTTAGATATTAAAGGACAAACTCAACAGACTTTCGACATGATCGACCAATTTCTTGCAGATGCAGGCACAGACAAAAGCCATATTTTATCTGTGACAATTTATTTAAAAGATATTGAACAAGATTATGCTGCGTTTAATGAAGTATGGGATGCATGGGTTACCGATATTGATGCATTACCTCGTACTTGTGTTGAAGCAAAACTCTATGATCCACGTGTCTTGGTCGAGTTAACAGTTGTTGCGGTTAAACCTGAATAAATAAATTATTCATCATAAAAGACATGGATCGCATGTTTTTTATGATGAACTTCAAAGCTCAACTAGCCAAGCACACGTAATTTTCGTGTTTGTGCATCATTATAATAGTCGTACTTTTTTGAGGTTTTCTTATCTTTGTTTAAACGTGTTGGGAGATAGACATCTCCATAAAAATCTTCACGTAACTGATGATATTCAGGTATTTCTTCATAGCGGATGACTTTATAGCCCGCCATATCGAGTATCGCATCCTGAAATTGGGACTTTTGTGGACGTTTCAAGGAAAGTGGGTCATCTAAAGCCACGACAGCAACCACTTGCTGCATCGCATCTACCACCACAAAATCGGCCACCAAGTTACGATATTTACTTCGTGTACGTGAAAATTTAGTTGTCAATAAAGCATCATAAGACACATGTGCAAGTATCGTATGATGAGGTAAAATTTCTTTCAATCGTGTATAGGTTAATTGTTCATTTACATTGAAAATAGCGCGCTGCCTTAATGCACTATCCTGTTGTTTTGTTTTTGGAATTAAACCCTTACTCGCCAAAATCATGGACAGTAGTAGTATCACACTACCAATTACTATATAAGTTGTCATATTCGTATCCTTCTCATATTTATTATAATTTCCGGTCTCACACCTATTTTTATGCGATCAGTATAGCGTGCTGATCATTTTCCCAAACCACGAAATAAAAAATTACAGCTAAATTTGACCAAATGGTTATAAAACTAAACAAATCTTTTCAATGTCATTTGATGTAACATTTATTGCAACTGTGCAAACAACGACATCATTTATTTAGCTAGTTCATACTGTAATAGACTCAATCCTTAGGGTGCAATACTATTTTAGTCTATGCCAAATTTTTCCCGACAAATGACAAAATCCCTAGAGTAAAGTCTTTTAACTGCTTATAAAAATAATATCGCATAAAAAAGGATGCCAAGGCACCCTTCTTAGTTTCAGTTCCGATTAAGCACGCGACTTAGACTTCGGTTTTGATTTTGAATGTCCAAATGGCTTCTTGGCATCACCTGTTTCACGCGGTGGTAAACCTGTATGTTGCGTCAAAATCTGACCACGCTCAGGACGCTTCTTGGTATTTGACGGACGAGATTGATTTTTCGCTTGTTGGTTACGATTCTCACCATTACGTTTTTGCGAATCACCATCCACGGTTGAGTTCTTTTTACGCGCAGATTGATACTGCCCCTCTGTCCCTTGCGGTTGATAGGTTGGAATCAAATGCTGTTTCGAGTTACCAATCAAGTCTTGGCGGCCCATCTCTTTTAAAGCATCACGCAGCAAAGGCCAGTTGTTTGGATCATGATAACGCAAGAATGCTTTGTGCAAACGACGACGCTTCTCACCTTTCACAATATCCACATCTTCAGTATACCGCGCCACTTTAGCTAATGGGTTCTTACCCGTGTGATACATGGTGGTCGCTGTTGCCATTGGCGATGGATAGAAAGTCTGTACCTGATCGGCACGGAAACCATTTTTCTTCAGCCAAATCGCCAAATTCATCATGTCATATTCAGTCGTACCCGGATGTGCAGCAATAAAGTACGGAATGAGATACTGCTCTTTACCCGCTTCCTTACTGAATCGATCAAACATTTGTTTAAAACGATCATAGGTCCCGATGCCCGGTTTCATCATCTTCGACAATGGACCTTTTTCGGTATGTTCCGGGGCAATTTTTAAATAACCACCAACGTGATGTTGTACCAATTCTTTGACATATTCAGGGTTGAGTACCGCCAAGTCATAACGTAAACCTGAGCCAATCAGGATCTTTTTGATGCCTTTAATGGCGCGTGCTTTACGATATAACTGCGTTAAAGGTGCATGATCGGTATGTAAGTTTTGACACACCCCTGGATAAACACAGGATGGTTTACGACAATTCTTTTCAATTTCAGGGTCTTTACAGTGCAAACGATACATGTTTGCTGTAGGTCCACCCAAGTCAGAAATGATGCCAGTAAAACCTGGTGCGGTATCACGAATCTTTTCCACTTCACGCAAAATTGATTCTTCTGAACGGTTTTGAATAATACGCCCTTCATGTTCTGTAATTGAACAGAAGGTACACCCCCCAAAACAACCCCGCATGATGTTCACAGAGAACTTAATCATGTCAAATGCAGGGAAACGCGCATCCCCATACACAGGATGGGGTAGACGTGCATAAGGTAAATCAAACACATAGTCCATTTCTTCCGTGGTTAGCGGAATCGGTGGCGCATTTAACCAAACATCACGCTCACCATGCTTTTGTACCAAAGCACGTGCATTTCCTGGATTGGTTTCAAGATGTAAAATACGGTTGGCATGTGCATATAAAACTGGATCATCTGCCACTGCTTCAAATGCAGGCAAACGAATCACAGCCAGTTCACGTGGCGGTAATTTATGTTTAATTGCCTTTGAAGACGGCTGTAATTGCACAATTTGTGTATCAGGATCAAGTTGATCCCCTTCACGAACAATTTGATTTGTCACAATTTCTTTTTGGAAATTTTGGTATTGGGTTAAAGAATTACCCTTATCTTTTTCAATTTCACAGCCATCTAAATCTTCAGTCATCACATAAGGATTGATAATCGGATCAACGCGACCAACGGTATCTACATCATTTGATGCAATTTCCACAAACTTGGCTTTAGATGGGCGGTTTAACTTATTCACAATAAATGCCGTGCCACGAACATCGGTAATTTCGTGAATTTTTTCGCCTTTGGCTAAACGATGCATCACCTCAGTAATCGAACGCTCGCCATTACCATACATCAAGAGATCGGCTTTTGAGTCCATCAACACTGAACGACGAACTTTATCTGACCAATAGTCATAATGTGCAATACGACGTAAAGACGCTTCAATTCCACCTAGCAATACAGGCACATCTGGAAATGCTTCACGCACACGCTGGCAATACACGGTTGCTGCACGGTCTGGACGTTTATTGGGTAAGTTATCTGGCGAATAGGCATCATCAGAACGAATTTTACGATCAGCCGTATAACGGTTGATCATCGAATCCATATTCCCAGCAGTCACCCCCCAAGCAATATTGGGCTTACCTAAAACACGAAAAGCTTCAACATTAGTCCAATCTGGTTGCGCAATAATTCCGACACGGAAACCTTGTGCTTCTAACGTACGACCAATAATGCCCGAACAAAATGATGGATGATCAATATAAGCATCACCGCAGACCAAAATAAAGTCGCAACTATCCCAACCGAGTTGATCCATTTCCTCGCGCGACATCGGCAAAAATGGCGCAGGTTCAAAGCATGACGCCCAATATTTGTCGTAATCAAACAACGCTGTAGGCGCGGTCTGCATAGTATAAGCAGTAGACATGGCTAGCAATCTCGGCTGGCAGATGAAAGATCTCAAATAGAGATCAAAGATGAAAGCCGATCATTTTACCATGAATTATATTCACCTTGCTTGATTATAATTTATGCAATCTAGCTTAATTCATAATCAACTTATTAGAAGAATTATTCCAAGCAAACCTATCTCTTTTATGAAAACCACAATAAAACAGATAAAACGCTTAATAAATGAAATATATAGATTAAGAAAGCCGTTCTAAACTTTCAGATTGAGCAGAATGCAGACAAAGATATGGAATCACATGATCACGCATGAATATAAATTTTTTATACTATATGGTTTCTGATCTCTTCTTCTTTCCTCTATATTTCGCTAACCACATAATAAAAAAAGCCCCCTAACTTAATCGTTAGGGGGCTTTTGAATAATGAGCTGGCGATGACTTACTCTCACATGGCAAACGCCACACTACCATCAGCGCTAAGAGGT
>NZ_JBIQOD010000014.1:0-94145 GCF_044130335.1 Acinetobacter halobius | reverse complement strand
GTATTCTGATGTGACAAAACCTGAATCCTTGTAGTTGAAGTGTTTGTTCGCACTTATATTTTAACTACTTTGGACTCAGGTTTTTTTATTTAAGTCTAACTATGGGACAGCAGTGGCGAATTGGTCTGTTTTAAATATATCTTGCGCAAGATATTGTATTAGAATCACTTAAAAAATTGAGCAAGCAATATGGGTTTTCAGTCTCTGATTAAAACAATCAGTATCATTTTTATGATGGTCGTGTTAAGTGCATGTCAAAGTGTCGAAAAAAATACCAAACTGATTGCGGGTACATTTAATACAGCAACCCATATTCAAATGAAAATGCTGGATAGTTTTGCTCCCCCTGATGTCATTGTACATCACAATATTCCATATCAAGCTAGTCCTGCGCTGAATCTTGATATTTATCAACCACAAAATATTGAACAATTAGATACAGTGCCTACAGTAGTTTGGGTTCATGGTGGTGGCTGGGTTTCTGGTTCTAAAGAACATGCACGTGGGTATTTCAAGCTTTTAGCCAACCAAGGTTTCAATGTTATTTCAGTTGAGTATCAGTTTGCCCCCGAGGCGATTTATCCAACGCAACTACATCAGCTCAATCAAGCACTTAGTTTTTTACAAAAACATGCTACTCAGTACCACATTAACGCGAACCAATTGTATCTTGCTGGAGATTCTGCTGGAGCCAATATTGCCAGCCATTATGCTGCGCTTTTGACTAATTCTAGCTTTGCTGAAGCATCCGGCTTTCAACCTTCGATTCAAGCTAAACAACTAAAAGGATTGATTCTGCATTGCGGGATTTACGATTTATACAGTTTTGTGAATACGGCTCCTGAAGAGTTAAAGTTGATTGAATGGGGTGTATATAATTTGGTACAGGCTTATACAGGCGAGCGTAAGGACGATGCTGCATTTTTAAAGTCGATTTCAACCAGTGAACATATTACATCACAGTATCCTGCTGTATTTATTAGTGGGGGAAATAAAGACTTTTTAACCAAAACTCAGTCTTTACCTTTTGTTGAAGTACTGAAGCAGCATCAGGTGGCAGTTACAGAAGCTTTTTACCCAGACTCTAAAGAGTATTTGGTGCATGAATATCAGTTCATGATGAGTAAAGAGGCGAGTCAGATCACCTTTGATCGAACCATTGATTTTATAAAAAGAACTTCAGATTTAGTGATAAATTCATCCAAATAATCATGTTTAAAAGACTTGCTTAACTTTTGGGGTTTTATTAACATACCGACCGATCGGTATGTTAATAATTGAGTTTAGTATGAATCCTGTATTAATGGCTTATGCTTTGCTAGCGATGGCAATTATTTCTGAAGTCATTGGTTCGACCTTTTTAGTTAAGTCGGAAGGTTTTACCAAACTATTGCCTTCGCTGGCGGTGGTGGTTTTATTTTCGCTGGCATTTTATTTATTGTCACAAGTGATTAAAGTGATTCCATTGGGTATCGCTTATGCAATTTGGGCGGGTGTGGGGATTGTTTTAACTGCATTGATTGGCTACTTTATTTTCAAACAAAGTTTAGATCTCGCCGCAATGATTGGTATTGCGTTGATTGTTTCTGGTGTAATCGTAATTAATTTATTTTCAAATTCGACAGGGCATTAACTTCGATGCAACAAACAACTCCACGTAAAAAAGCACCTGAACAGGTTCGCCACAGTATTTTGCAACATGCCATCCGTTTGGCGGCTGAAAATGGTGTGACAGGGGTTTCTATACAGGCCGTAGCTGATTTGGTTGGCGTGAGTAAAGGAGGGGTTTTTCATCATTTTCCAAACAAGCAAAAGCTACTTGAGGCAATGATTGTAGAACAGCTTGAACAATTAGATCGAGTGGTGGATCAGTTGATAGCCAAAGATCAAGAGTATTACGGATGCTTCACGCGAGCCTATATCGAAATTACATTAGAAAAGCAGGTGCTAGGTTTAGAACACTCTTGGTCAGCTATTTCGATGATCATGCTGACAGATCGTACCTTTAATGAGTATTGGATTGAGTGGCTAGAAAAACGTTTAGCGCGACATCAGGACACAGATAATGATTTGGAATTGAAAATTCTACGTTATGCTGCAGATGGCATTTGGCTCACAGCATTTACTGAGGTGGAAAATTTGTCTGAGACCATGCAGCTTAAGCAAGAATTGATTCAACGAAGTTATCAGCATTAACTTTTTAAGTTAGCAGTATTTGAAAATAAAAAAGCACCCATCGCGGGTGCTTTTTTACATGAGGGCTTAAACTTTTTTGGTTTTAAACTTAAATATAAGCATAACTGCAAAACCAAAGAGTAGTCCCCAAAAGGCAGAACCAATGCCAAAAAACTGAACGCCTGATGCACTAAATAAGAAAGTCATGAGGGCTGCTTCACGGTCTGAGACTGCTTCAAATGCAATTGCAATGTTATGACTAATCGTGCCAAATAAAGCAATGCCTGCTAAGACTGTAATAAAGATTGCAGGGAAAGACAACAAAAGACTGGTGAGGGTGGCTGCGAATAGTCCCATTAAGATGTAAAAGAAGCCGCAGCTCATGCCCGCAATATAGCGTTTTGATGGGTCAGGGTGAACTTGTTCATCTAAACTGACAGCGGCACTGATGGCTGCAGTATTCACACTATAGCAACCAAATGGTGCGAGTAAGGCTTGAGCGGTACCCGTCCAACCAATCAGTTGATTGACATGTGGGTTATAGCCATAGCTTTTAATCATGGCAATACCTGGTAAATATTGGGATGCCATATTGATCACAAACAAAGGCAGCGCTAAACCTAAAATAGCAGACATACTGAATTCAGGCGTCATCCAAACAGGTTGCGCTAGGCTCCATGTGATTTGAGGTGTATGGAAGTCTAGGAACAATGGGCAGAGTAACAAGCCTGCAATCACGGTAATGACAATACAATAACGTGGAGTAAGTCGCTTAGAAACAATATAAGCCGCCAGCATGGATAAAATAAACCCCCAATGGTCTTGCATACTGGCGAACAATGAAATACCAAACTTCAGTAGCACACCTGCCAACATGGCACTGGTTAGGCTTTGCGGGATATAAGTCAGTACTTTTTCAAAGATCCCGAAAAAGCCCAAAATAGCGGTAACTAAACCACAGACCAAAAATGCGCCAATTGCTTCATGTAAACTATAGCCACTGCCCGTAGCAATAATTAAAGCCAGTGCCGCAGTAGACCATGAGGTCGATACAGGATATTTAAGTTTCCAAGATAAAAGCAATCCACTCAAACCAATACCCAGACCTAAAGCCCAGAACCATGAGTTGATTTGTGCGGTATTTGCACCTAAGACTTGGGCGGACTGAATGACCAAGACAGAAGACACACTAATGCCAATGAGGAAGGTAATAAAACCTGCGAATACTGCTGGAACTGAGAAATCTTGAAATAATTTTTGCATGAAGATCAAAACATAATTTGAATGAGTGAAAATAGCGATTGTTCAAGGATCATACGCTGGTTCTTGAAAAAGAAAACAGCATACAATGGTTTTTTTATCGAAAATAACGAGATTATTCACGAGAATTACAGGGTGGAAAGTGCGAGCTTTAAACCAAAACCACAAAACAGTAAACCAACAGTTGCCACTGCGACAGCGGCAACTTTAAACTGACGGTTAAAGTAACTGGCCAATTTAATCCCTGAGAAAATCAAAATGCTAAGATAAGCCATGCTAATGATCTGCAAGATGACTGAAAGTAAAGTAAAGCTGAGTGCAGGATAAGCGTATTTAGGGTTAACAAACTGCACAAAGAAAGACAAATAGAACAAAATAGCTTTAGGGTTTAAAAGACTAATGGTCAGCGCTGATCTAAACGGGTGTAGCGTTTGCAAAGTATTCTGGTTTGCACTTGCTTCAAGATGCTGTGGGGATGAATGCCACGTTTTGACGCCAGCAAATAAGAGTTTTCCACCTAGGTAGGATAGGTACAAAGCACCTACAATTTTTAATAAAATGAACAGCCAAGGAAAAGTATGTAAAAGAGATGCTGCGCCTAGTACCGTGCATAGAATGAGAATCAGGTCACCTGTGAAAACACCTAATGCACCCAAGTAACCCGTCTTAATACCAAATCGTGAGGCAATGGACATCACATAAAGAGAATTTGGGCCTGGTAGAATCACAATTAAAATTGTACCGATGATATAGGTACCGATGTCGATAATCCCAAACACAACATATTCTCAATAAAAAAGCCGATATTGCATGATAGCAAAATCGGCTTTTAAAAGAAGAAAAATCAAGTTAAGCTGAAATTTCTTCATCTAGACCAAAAGACTGACGCAATAGTGTGTTCAGCTGTTGACGGGCTTTAATAAATCCATCAATACCGCCTTGTAACAACTGCGTTGCCATCAAGTCATGTTCAATTTGATTCCTAAACTCAGTTTCACTGAGTGTGTTAAGTGCAGTTGTCGCTGGCGCAATATCACTTGCTGACAGTTGGGCTTTAACTTCACGTGTGTCTTGTTCAAGAGCTGCTAATAAGTTAGGCGCAACAGTAAGAAGGTCACAACCTGCAAGTCCTAAGACTTGGTCAACACTGCGGAAGCTTGCGCCCATAATTTCTGTTTTGATCTCATGTGCTTTATAGAATTGGTAAATTTGCTTTACAGAAAGCACGCCAGGGTCTTTTTCAACTGGATAACTGTCCACGCCTTCGGCTTTTTTGTACCAATCTAAAATACGTCCAACAAAAGGTGAAATTAAAGTGACATTTGCCTCCGCACAAGCATGGGCCTGATGCACACCAAACAAAAGCGTTAAGTTGGTATGGATACCTTCAGCTTCTAACACTTTCGCTGCTTGAATACCCGCCCATGTTGAAGCGATTTTAATTAATATACGATTTTGATCTACGCCGTAGTTTTTATATAGCGCCAACAGCTCTTTGGCTTTTTCAATGGTGGCATCGGTATCGTATGACAGTGCAGCATCCACTTCTGTAGATACACGACCCTCAATCAATTTGAGAATTTCAACCCCAAACTTGACGGTCAGAATGTCGATTGTGCGTTCAATGAGTAAGTCTTCTTTATAGCCCTCAGTTTTGGCTTGAGCAAAAGCATCCTCAATCAACTCTTTATTTTCAGGTTGAATAGCAGCCGCTGTAATCAGCGACGGATTAGTCGTTGCGTCAAGCGGGCGAAATTGGTTAATCGCCGCTAAATCGCTACTGTCAGCAACAATGGTGGTTAAGCTTTTTAATTGGTTTAATGCAGTTTGTGTCATTGATCGTTAGTTCTTAAAGTTATTACCCATAAATTATTTATAACACAAACTGCTTCTAACCCAAGTGGATTCGGATGTTTTAACAGCAGTTATCACGATTTTTTACGTTGATTTCGGATGTTTTTGATTAAAAAACGTGCAGCTGCACCCAATTCACTTTCACGACTCCAGACCAAATCGACAAAATATTCAAACTTTGGAGTGAAATCTAGCAGATCTAATATTTTCAACTGGGTTTTGAGCTGAGGGTTTTCATTCAGCATTTCCAAGGGTAAAACACCCCAACCGAAATTTTGCATAATGAGTGCGCAGGCAGAGTGATGATTGTCAGTCCGCCAGTATTCTTTAGAAAAAAGTAGTTCAGGTTTAATGCTTTTATCTCGGCTGGCAACCACGATCTGGCGACTGTGTTGAATTTGTTCAAAGCTGACTTGTGAAAATTGCGCCAGCTCAAAGTCTTTGTTTGCGACAGGGACTAAAGTTTCCATTTTTAATTCAACAAACTGTTCGCTGCTTTCCAGCTGTTCACGTTCGAACATCAGTGCAAGTTGCGCTGTACCGTTGAGTAACATTCTTTGCGCATCTTCCTGAGGTGCAGAAAAAATGTTGATCTGTAGACTGGGAAATTCAGCTTCTAATATTGCGATGTAGTCGATCCATTGCATATGTAGCAGTTCAGATACAACGACGATATTGAGCGAGGACTCCAAACCGTGGCTTAGGGCATGGGCATGCTGTTTCCATTGATTCATTTCGGTCAGTAGTTGCTCGGTCTTTTCATACAAGGTTAGGGCTTGCGCTGTTGCTGTAGGCTCACGTCCTTCACGTAAGAAAAGTTGTAGGTTTAAGTCTATTTCCAAGTTGGCAATTGACATACTCACGGCCGATGGCACTTTGCCCAATTTTCGTGCGGCAGCTGAAAATGAGCCTGACTCAATCACGGTTTTAAAAATGATCAGTTGCTCTTGATTGATATTCATAATTTTCTATATTTCAGTTTTATTGAAAGAACCTGACTCGATTAATCAATATTATAAAAATAAAATAGCCAACATCCAATCATGAAAGAGTAATTAAAAATGTTGATTTCCAAAAGAAGGATTATTCATGCGCTCAGCTATGAAATCATCCTATTGGTGATCATTGCTGTAGCTTTAAGTTTCATATTCCATATGCCTTTAGAGGTCACAGGCGTGCTCGGTATTGCCATGGCAGTCACTTCGGTCATATGGAATATGGTGTTTAACCATTTTTTTGAAAAGTTTGAAGCAAAAAGAAAACTCAAAAGAACCATCGGCGTACGTGTTCTTCACGCGATTGGTTTTGAAGGTGGTTTGATGCTTGCAACCATTCCAATGGTCGCATATGCAATGCAAATGAGTATTTGGCAAGCCATCGTACTCGACTTCAGTTTAACCATGTGTATTTTGGTTTATACCTTTATTTTCCAATGGTGTTATGACATGGTGGAGGCCAAATTGGGTATTCAATCTGAAGCGCAATATTCAAATTAAAAATTAAGCCACGCAATGTCGTGGCTTTTTTAATGTGATGCGATTCTTATTTGAATTTTCTGACGTTTAAAATATAAGGGATCATTAAGGCAAAAAATACGGTGATGGCAGCATGAAAACTATTTGCTATAGCGCTTATATATGGATGCGCAAAGCCTTTGAGATAGATCATGGTTGCGCCTTTCTTTGTACTGGAATTTGTGTATGGGATTTCATCACTGATCAAAAACCAACTTAAGCAGAAAAAGAGCAACATAAAAATAAAAAACACTAAGCCTAGTGGATTAAACATTGAGCGTTGTTGTGTATTCAGTTTTGCGTAGTGTTGCCTGATGTGCTGAACTTGTGGTCGGTTGAGTTGTACACGAAAATAATTGATCAAAATAAGGGCAATACAGATGAAAGTACAAATAGCAAAAAAGTCATTGAGAAATTTATGCGGGCTGGACAAGTTGGATGCAATGCTGGTTGGAAACACGCCTTGAAAGTGAAAGTCGAAGCTGACAATCAAAAGCGCTATGACTAAGGGAATGAGGTAAAAATAATAATAGCGAATCGGGGTATTGAGATAAACAATAAAGGGCGGTGAATTTTGCATAGTTTGTATTTGGTTATTTTATGTTTTTATCTATAGAGTAAATTGATGGTTTTGACCAGTAAAAAAGCACCTCAAAAGAGATGCTTTTTTACAGTGAAGGCGAGATTATTTTTCAATAATTGCTGTTACACCTTGACCACCTGCAGCACAGATTGAAACCAGTACGCGACCTGAACCTTTTTGGTTAATCAACTTCGCAGCAGTGGCAATGATACGACCACCTGTTGCAGCAAATGGGTGACCTGCTGCAAGTGAAGAACCTTTGACGTTGAGTTTATTGCGATCAATTGAACCGAGTGGAGCATCTAAACCTAAACGGTCTTTACAGAATTTTGGATCTTCCCAAGCTTTCAAAGTAGAAAGAACTTGTGACGCAAATGCTTCATGAATTTCGTAGTAGTCGAAGTCTTGAAGTTTAAGACCAGCACGCTCAAGCATTCGTGGAACTGCATAAGCAGGCGCCATCAATAAGCCTTCTTTTTTCTCAACGAAATCAACAGCAGCCGTTTCTTGGAAGGTTAAGTAAGCAAGGACTTCGTGACCGTTTGCTTTCGCCCATTCTTCAGAAGCTAAAAGTACACAAGACGCACCATCTGTAAGTGGTGTTGAGTTGCCCGCAGTCATGGTACGCGCATCGCCTTTACCAAAAGCTGGTTTGAGCTTAGCAAGTTTTTCAACCGTAGAGTCAGCACGTAAGTTGTTGTCACGTTTTAAACCTAAGAATGGTGTGATCAGGTCATCGAAGAAGCCTTCTTCGTAAGCCGCAGCCATTTTTTGGTGTGAAGATGCAGCAAGTTCGTCTTGCGCTTCACGTGCAATACCCCATTCAAGCGCGGTAATGGCTTGGTGATCACCCATAGACAAACCTGTACGTGGCTCACCATTTTTCGGCGCATCCATCAAGTCTTTTAGGTTGATTTTGGTTAAAGCTTTTAAACGGTCTTTACCCGTTTTTGCAATGTTGAGTTCAAGTAATGCTTTACGTAAACCATCACCAAACGCAATTGGTGCATCAGAAGTGGTATCTACACCACCAGCAACACCCACTTCAATTTGACCCAGTGCGATTTTATTCGCAACTAAGAACGCTGCTTGTAAGCCAGTACCACATGCTTGCTGAATATCGTAAGCAGGTGTTTCTGGCGCAAGTGCAGTGTTTAGTACACATTCACGGGTCATGTTAAAGTCACGGCTGTGCTTAAGAACAGCACCAGCAACCACTTCACCAAGGCGTTGGCCTTGAAGATTAAAACGTTCAACAAGACCGTTTAGCGCTGCTGTGAACATATCTGTATTCGAAGCGGTGAAATATGCGCCATTTGAGCGAGCGAAAGGAATACGGTTACCACCGATAATAGCCACGCGGCGAACAGTGTTTTGACTCATGGTTTGATCCTGTTGAACAGCAGTTTGAGTTTTTGGTTTTGAAGCATTTGTAGAAGAAGCAGGGCTTTTACTACGAGTTGACGCAGCACGAGTGCGAGTCGGCTTAGTCGTGTTATTTACTGATTGGGTGGTCGTGCCAGTACTTTTAGTTCTACGCGGTGTACTTTTTGATGTATTTGACACGGTTTCCGTAGCAGAATTTTCCACTGCTGGATTTTCTTGAGTTGTTTTGCTCATAAGGCTTTTCCAAGCATGTTAATCTATTCTTAGGGTTTACATTAGCATATTATAAAAAGGGCTGAATTGACTAGAATGACATTGCAACAGGCTTTCAGGTCAAGACATATCCTCTATAACTCAAGTATGATTCTACTGAAACCGATGGAACTATTGAAATATAAGACTCTAGACATCACTTTGAAGTTAAAAGGATATCTTTGAATCCATCAACAATTCATTTGTATGAGAGATAAAAACATGACTGATCAATACCAAACATTTGCAAAATCTCCTATTGGTAAATTTGTCATTAAAAATTTGGGTTTACCTGCACCAACTTTTTTAGACCGTTTTGAGTCAGCAACGCCTGTGATTAAAGGTGCTGTTTTACTGGGTGCAGCAGCAAACAGTTCACTATCTGGTGCAATTGCGCAAGTGTTGGCAAATGTCCACGCCAATAGCTATGCGGGTAACAATGCGCAACTACAACAAGCTGCGGCTCAAGTGGGCTTAAACTTAAGTGCATTTAATGCAGGCGACAAAGAGTCTAAATTCAAAGTTGTTATTTTTGATGCATCTGGCATTGAGTCATCAGAGCAACTTAATGAGTTATATAACTTCTTTAATCCGATTGCACGTCAAGTGGCTGCTTCTGGTCGTGTGATTGTGGTAGGTACGACCCCTGAAACTGCGGGTAGCGTTAAAAAAGCGATTGCACAGCGTGCACTTGAAGGCTTCGTGAAGTCAGTCGGTAAAGAGTTTAAGAAGGGGGTTGCAGCACATTTGATCTATGTGGATGCAGGTGCAGAAGCAAATCTTGAGTCAACTTTACGTTTTGCAGCATCTCCACGTTCTGCTTATGTCTCTGGTCAAGTGATTCGTGTTTCTAAAGCTGATGTTGTAGATGTGGACTGGGCGAAACCACTGGCAGGAAAAACGGCTGTAGTAACAGGTGCGAGCCGTGGTATTGGTGAAGCGATTGCGCATGTCTTGGCACGTGATGGCGCGCATGTGATTTGTTTAGATGTACCACAGCAACAAGCAGATCTTGACCGTGTTGCAGGTGAGATCGGCGGTTCAACACTGGCAATTGATATCACAGCAAACGATGCTGGTGAGAAAATCAAAGCTGCGGCAGCTGCTCAAGGTGGTTTAGACATTATTGTGCATAACGCAGGTATTACCCGTGACAAAACTTTGGCAAATATGAAGCCTGAGCTTTGGGACTTGGTCATTAACATTAACCTGTCAGCGATTGAGCGTGTAAATGATTATTTACTTGCGAACGACGGTTTAAATGCCAATGGTCGTATTGTTTGTGTATCATCAATTTCAGGTATTGCAGGTAACCTCGGTCAAACCAACTATGCTGTATCAAAAGCCGGTGTCATTGGTGTGGTTAAATTTACTGCTCCAACGTTGACGAATGGCATTACCATCAATGCGGTTGCACCAGGTTTCATTGAAACGCAAATGACCGCTGCGATTCCATTTGCAATCCGTGAAGCGGGTCGCCGTATGAACTCGATGAGCCAAGGTGGTTTACCGGTAGATGTTGCTGAAACGATTGCTTTATTTGCAGCGACAGCATCGACTGGTTTAAACGGCAACGTGGTACGCGTTTGTGGTCAAAGCTTGTTGGGTGCTTAATTTAAAAACTTGAATTTATCTCTCCTTTAGAGGGGAGATGAATTCTTTATATTATAAATGGGATGGCATTTTTCCCTCATCCCAACCTTTTCCCTGAGGGAGAAGGAACTTTCAAAATATTGAAATAAAAACTTCTCAAAGGTTCAGTATGAAGACTCGCCATTTTAGTCAACTTCCAAAACCATACATGGCTTATCCGAAAGTCATTCAAGGTTTGATTTTTAAAAAACCAAAAGGTGAAAAAGTCTTACCGCAGGTTGAGTATGTGGTAGATTCTTTTAATGTCGATCAAAAGCATTTGAAAGCCTATAACGAAGTATGTGGCTTTAAAAATAATGGTTATATTCCTGCGATTTATTTGGCTGTATTATCGCAAAGCTTACAAATGCACATGATGGGGCAAGAGCCGTTTCCATTTCCTGTGCTAGGTTTGGTGCATATTCGCAATCAAGTCAAACAAATGCGTAAAGTTGGTGTCAATGAAACCCTCACTTTATCATGCAAATATGGCGCGCTTGAGCCACATGATAAAGGTGTTCAGTTTGATTTTATTACCACCGTGAAAGTTGGTAATGAAGTCGTGGTTGAAGCTTTAACCACGTATTTAGCACGTCAAAAGACCGATGGTACAACAGCACCAAAATTAGTCGAAGCAACGACTCCAGATTATCAGCCGAATGTAGTCTGGGAAGTCTCTGAAAATACAGGTCGTCGTTATGCAATGACTTCGGGCGACTTTAACCTGATCCACATTCATGCGGTGACAGCAAAAGCCTTTGGTTTTAAACAGGCCATTGCGCACGGCATGTGGAGTAAGGCACGAGCGTTGGCTTCGATCACATTGCCTGATGCTTATGAAGCAGATGTTTGGTTTAAACTGCCGATGTATTTGCCGTCAACAGTCGATTTTATGACTGTGACAAAAGGGGCAAATACTGCTTTCTTAATTCGAAATAGTAAGAATCAAAAACCGCATGTGACGGGACAGATCAAATCACTATAATTTTAAAAAGCCCAGTTTAGATTACACTGGGCTTTTTTATGTCAGCTTTAAAATACATGGATGTGTAAATGAAAAGTTTAAAACAATATTTACAAGCGAATCCGAACCATTACCAAGGCTACGTTGACCCACGTTTTCAAAGTGTTGCCCATCTCTTTAGCCGCTTACAAGATGCTCGTTCAGCATATGGCGGTGCGGCCTGTGTTCTATATTTTCAGGGTGAAAAAGTTGTCGATATCTATACGGGTTTGGCAGCGGTAGATTCTCCTTGGCAGGCCAATACGATGTCGGTGTGTTATTCGACAGGCAAAGGCGTGCTCGCAACCTTGGCGCATATTTTAGTCAGTCGAGGTGAGCTGAGCTACGATCAACCCATTGCGGATTATTGGCCTGAATTTGCCCAAAATGGTAAAGGAAAGATGACGCTAAGACATGTACTGAGTCATCAAAGCGGATTATTTGATATCCGTAATAACATTGCCGATGCGACAGAAATGTTGAACTGGGCATATATGTTAGACGTATTTGAAAAGGCGCAACCACGCTTTGCAATTGGTGAAGATGCTGCCTATCAACCTTTATCCTTCGGTTGGCTAGTCGGTGGTGCTTTGGAAAAAGCAACGGGGAAACCTTTAACTGAACTCTTCCAAACCTATTTAGTTGTGCCACTTGAGCTAGATGGAGCTTACTTTGGTGCATCCAGTGCTGAATTAAAACGTATCGCACGACCCATTGCTCGTCCTTTACCTATCCAAGCAAATCAAAAAAGTCCAACGAAGGTGCGTAAAGTTTCATTGCTTGATAAAGCAATGCAGTGGTCAGGGCAAGATCCACAAGACTTTCAGGATGGCATGATTCCCAAAGGCATGAAAAAGGTCAGCTTTTATCATGATGATGCGATTCAGGCGATTATTCCGGCGGCAAATGGTGTCTTTACAGCCAATAGTTTAGCCAAAGTGTATGCGATGTTATCTCAAAAAGGAGTTTGGAAAGGTCAGCAGTTGATTCGTCCCGATGTGTTTTCTGAATTGAGTCGAGTGCAATATAGCTATCGAGATCGCGTGATGCCGATACCGATGCATTGGCGCTTGGGATATCACCGTATATTAACCCTAGGCAAAACCGCAGAGCAGGGTTTTGGTCATATGGGCTTTAATGGTTCAGGGGCTTGGGGCGATAGTGAGCGAGGCTTAAGTTTTGCTTATACACATAACTTTGCTACAGCTTCTTTAACTGGGGATTATCGACTTTGGGCTTTGAGCCAAGAAAGTTTACGCTGTGCGGACGCAATTTTAACAGGTAAAAAAGGCTGGTTTTGACAGGTCTGAGATTTAGTCATCGTCTAAAATATGTTATGTTCGTCGCGGTTTAGGTTTTGAAGATTTGTGACATGAAGGCTCCCATTCTTATTCCTCTGATGGCTACAGGACTATTGTTGGGTTGTTCCGAGGCGAATCAAACGCGACATGATCAGTCTAAACTCCAAGTGACAGAACAAAAGCAGATTATTCCTGCGTGGGTTGGGGGTTATCACGGGACAACGCCGTGTATGGGATGTTTGTCCCGTTGTGAAGACTGTCCGGGTATGGCAGTTGCACTTGAGCTGCATGAAAACATGACCTACACCCTAAAACGAGAAAGTTTGAGTGGCCATAACGAAGTCGAAACTTTGACTGGACTACTTCGTTTTAATGCTCAAGATCAGCATAAGATAGAGTTGGTGAACGTGACCAAGCGAAACTTACTTTATGTCGATTTAGAGGATCGTGTTTTAGAAATACGTGAAGATGTGACCGGTAAAAAATACCAAATGCAGAGTGATTTTATTCTGGTGAAGTCGGCTTAATTTTCTAAATAGCTGTATTTTACGAATTCATTTTAATATTTACCTCTTTTTTACTTTTGCAAAGCTCTCATTTTATTTCAAATCCATAATCTAAATGTATAAATAGCTTGAGATAGAGAGTGGGATAAAAATGGAGCGAATGGTTTTTGGATTATTGATCTAAATCAGGTTTATAGCTTAGAAAAGCGAGAACGGGGTGAAGTAATTCATTCACTCTTTGGCAAAAAAACAGTATGCTTAGGCCTATAAAAAGGAGCATACATGTATCAAGTACTTGCACGGAAATATCGTCCTCGCAATTTTAATGAGCTAGTGGGTCAAAACCACGTTTCTCGGGCACTAACCAGTGCTTTAGAGCGCGGACGTTTGCACCATGCTTATTTATTTACAGGAACGCGTGGGGTCGGAAAAACCACCATTGCCCGTATTTTGGCAAAGTGCTTGAACTGTGAAACAGGTATGACTTCAACACCATGCGAAGTTTGCCCAACCTGTACTGCCGTGAATGAAGGCCGTTTTATTGATTTGATTGAAATTGATGCGGCGTCACGGACTAAAGTTGAAGATACGCGTGAGCTTTTAGATAATGTGCCTTATGCACCGACGCAAGGTCGTTTTAAGGTGTATTTGATTGATGAAGTACATATGCTCTCTACGCATTCTTTTAATGCTTTACTCAAAACATTGGAAGAACCGCCTGAACATGTGAAATTCCTTTTTGCAACGACAGATCCACAAAAGCTCCCAATTACCGTGATTTCACGTTGTTTGCAATTTACTCTACGCCCGTTGGCTGTAGATGAAATTACCGAGCATCTGGGTAATATTTTAAATAAAGAAAGCATTCCCGCCGAGCAGGATGCGATTTGGCAAATTGCGGAATCTGCCCAAGGCTCATTACGTGATGCACTTTCTTTGACAGACCAAGCGATTGCCTATGGTCAGGGCTCTATCCAGCACCAAGATGTCAAAGAGATGTTAGGTTTAATCGACCGTACCATTATTTATGATTTGATCCTTGAGATACATCAAAACCAGAAACAACGGGTGAGTGAGTTGCTGATGCAATTCCGCCAGCAAGCACTGGATGTATCTTTAGTTTTGGATCAGTTGATTTCGACTTTACATGAATTGGCATTATTACAATATTTACCAGAATTAAGCCTCAAATATAGCGCTGAAATTAATAAAAAAATCATGCAATTGTCTCAGCAGATTGCTGCGCAAGACCTACAGCTTTATTACCAAATTGCATGTAAAGGACGTGCTGAATTACAGTTAGCAGTCACGCAAGAGCAAGGCTTTGAAATGACGGTGCTACGCATGTTGGCGTTCCGTCCATTACAACCGAATGAAGTACTGGTGACTCAGGCCAATAGTGCTATAGCTGAATCTGTACAACAAACGGTAATACCGACTTCTGCTCCAGCAACGGCTTTGCAACAAGATGCTCAAAGCTTAGATATTGACGCGACATTTGAAGATGCTGCGATAAATGAGGATGCAGAGACTGACTTTAATTCTGAACTTGATGATGTGAATCTTTCAGAAAGCGCCAAAGAGAATAAACCATCAGTTGAAGTATCTCAGCAATCCGATCAAATCGTTTTCGATCCTTCCAGTGATGAAGTTTTATTCGATTTAGATGAAGCTGATGAATTTAATGCACAAAGCAATGATGATGAACCAAATAGTGATGATTTCTTATTTGATGAAATTGTACCGTTAGAAGCAGAAACTCAAAATGAAGCACCCGTTGAACCTGCTGTAGCAATAGTTGAGGTTGTACAAGCGGAATCTTTTGATTTAGCAAGTGAAGTGCTTTCAGTCGCGAATGTTGAGGATACTCGAGTTGTAGAAAATGAAAGCCTACAAACTGTTACTGCCCTTGTAGAGCTTGCTCAACCTGAACAGGTCTCATCTACACCAACCGATTTAATGCCACAAGATATTTTGCAACTACAAGCACAGCAGTTAGTCGGTGAATGGACAGTGGAGAAGTGGGAGTATTGGTTTAGAAACAGCGATTTATCACCCGCGGTACAAGAGTTGGCACAGCAAGGCTTAATGACGGGACAGATTGATGCAGAATCGGTGTTTATGATACCGCAACGCTATGAGCAACTCCTCACCCAATTACGTCATGTCTTGGAAGATGCGCTCAAAGCTGAATGGCCTCAGACGCGTTTTGATGTGAAATATGCAGAAGTTGAAACCATTACGCCATATACGATGCAAGCGCAACGTAAGGAAAAGGCATTCCAACGTGCACATGAATTACTACAAAACGAAGACACAGTGAAAAGTCTAGTGCAAACTTTTGATGGTGAATTACACAATATTCAGCTTAAGTAATGTCATGGCTTAAATAGTGGCGCAAAGCACTCCGCATTTCAGATGGAATCGGGGTGCTTTTTCGCGTTTCACGGTCTACAAAAACATGGACGAAATGTCCTTGAGCCGAAGCCGATTCTTGACCAAATTTAAAAATGGCGAGTTCGTAAGTAAGTGAGGAGTTTCCTATTTTGGAAATAGTCACACCTACGTCAATAATCTCAGGGTAAGACAACTCATGTAAGAAACTACATGCTGAGTCGACCACTAAGCCAATAATAGGGGATTGGTGAATATCAAAATTTGCTTTTTCAATCAGTAAGGCATTTGCGGCAGTATCAAAATAGCTATAGTAAGTGACGTTGTTGACATGGCCATAGAGGTCATTGTCCGACCAACGTGTCTGAATCGGTAAAAAATAATGAAATTGGTCACGTGTCTTTACGGCTTGTCTCATCGACGTCATCCTTAAAATCTGATTATAAATAGCCTAAGTTAATTATATGGGTTAGCTGTAAATGGCTTGATAAATCTCGCGTGCCTGTTGCCACTCCAGTTCTCTTGGGTTGTTTTGTAGTAGGCGTGTTTGCAACATGGCGTCTGTTGCAAGTTGATCTAGACTGTGTTCAGGAACATTCAACGCCTTGAGTTTTAAGGTTAAACCGCTACGGTCTAAATGGTTTTGTATATGATCGACAAAGAGATCAGAAAGACCATCAGTACAACCTGTACTTTTTGGGTCGAGCCAGCAGATCAACTCTGCATAATGGTGCTTGGCTTGCGGAAGATTAAACTTTAAAACCTCTGTCAGCACTAAGGCATTGCTATGTCCATGTGAAATGTGAAAATGTCCACCCAGTGGATAAGCAAGTGCATGTACAGCACCTACTGGGGCATTGGCAAAAGCTTGTCCTGCCAACATTGAACCGACCAACATATTTTGTCGGGCTTCTAAATTTCGACCATCTTCTAGCACCAAACTGAGGTTTTGATTCAGCAGTTTCAAAGCCTGTTTCGCTAACATGTCTGCATAAGGATTTTTCTTGATTTTAGAGGTATAAGCTTCAATGGCATGTACCATCGCATCAATGCCTGTCGCTGCACTAATATGACGCGGCAGGTTTTCAGTAAAAGTCGCATCCAAAATCGCTACATCGGCAAAAAGAACAGGTGCGACGATTCCAGTCTTTGTCGTTTCAACTGTGGTAACAATTGAAATCGGGGTAACTTCAGAACCTGTCCCTGCTGTGGTTGGGACTAAAATTAACGGCAGGCGAGGTGTTTGGGCATTATTTACCCCATAAAGATCAGCTAACTGTTGCTGCTGTGCAGGATGGCTGAGTATGGCAATAATTTTTGCAACATCCATAGAGCTACCACCACCAAAGCCTAAAACGAGATCTACCTTTTGCTGTTTGGCAAAATTAACCGCATTTAAAACAATCTGCTCACTCGGGTCGGCTTTAACCTCACTGTATATACTGTAAGTGAGAGAGAGATCCTCTAAAATTTCTAAGATGGGAAGATGCAGTTGATGTTGTAGCATGCCTGCATCTGTAACCAATAACAGATGTTGATAAGGGCGTGCTGTTAAAAGTTCTCTAAGCTGTTGAATGCTGCCTAAGCCTGAAATAATATTCGGCACAGTTTGAAATTGAAATGAGTTCATACAGCATCCTTTTTTATATCTTATTCAACAATAATGTTTTGTACTTCTATAGGATTCATCCTCTAAATAACTTAACATAAGACACTTGAAAATAAAGCTGTTTCGAGGTGGTTATGTCATTCACAACGCCCTATAAGGTGTTATGTGTCTGTTTAGGAAATATTTGTCGTTCTCCCACGGCAGAAGTGGTTCTCAGACATTTTTGTGATGCGCATCAACTTAATATTGAAATCGACTCAGCAGGGACGAGTAACTATCATCCGAATAAGGCACCTGACTTACGCAGCCAAGAACATGCTTTGAAACGTGGTTATGATTTGTCTGGTTTACGTGCACGACAGTTACAGACCCGTGATTTTGTCCATTTTGATTTAATTTTAGCGATGGACCACAATAATTTTGATGAGATTCAGATGCTGTATCAAACAGCATCACGTGAATTTGGTACGGGGCAACTACGTGCTAAAGTCGCTCTCATGTCCGAGCATGATACGCAATATCCACAGCAAGCCTTACCTGATCCTTACTATGGTGGATCTGATGGTTTTGAGCGTGTATTGGATCAATGTGAATCAAGTAGCCAAGCATGGGTTCACATTTTTAAACAACAAATTGAAAGTTATTAAGGTTAGCGCATGCAAATCGAAACACAAAAACAGCTTAAACCTTTTAATACTTTAAGTTTACATGCAGTTGCATCGCATTATGTTCAAATTCATAGTGCAGATGAATTGGTTGAAGCCCTAGATTATGCGCAGCAACAAGCGCTGAATGTCATGATTTTATCAGGTGGAAGTAATATGCTTCTGCCTGCACAAATTGATGCTTTGGTTGTGCATATGAATATTCTAGGTATAGAGAATCTGTCTGAAGATGCGAATACCCAAACCATAAGAGTTGGTGCAGGGCAAGTTTGGCATGACTTTGTACTTTGGACGACAGAACAGCGTTTATTTGGTTTACAGAATTTAGCCTTGATCCCAGGCTTAGTCGGTGCATCCCCAGTACAAAATATCGGTGCTTATGGTGTCGAAGCAGGTGAGTTCATTGAAAGTGTGCAGGTCTATGACAGACAACTGAAACAATTTAGTGATATTCCTGCTGAAGATTGTGTATTTAGTTATCGCCATAGTATTTTTAAGGATGATCCGAATCGCTATGTGATTACTCATGTCACATTTAAACTCTTGAAACACGAAGACTTAAAAATTAGTTATGGTGATTTAAAACAGGCTGTAGGGGATAACTTAACTGCATTAAATTTGCAGCAACAAGTGATTCAGATTCGCCAAAGTAAATTACCCGATCCTAAAGAGTTTCCAAATGTAGGGAGTTTTTTCAAAAACCCAATTATGAGTCAGCAGGCGTATGACGATTTAGCCCAACAATTTGACAAATTGCCACATTATCCACAGTTAAATGGTGATGTTAAAATTGCCGCTGGTTGGTTAATCGACCAGTCGGGGTGGAAGGGCAAGCAACTTGGGGCGGTGGGCATGTTTCATAAGCAGGCGTTGGTCTTGGTGAACTATGCCAATGCAAATTTAGACGATGTACAGAGCACATACCGAGCAGTACAACGGGATGTGTATAATAAATTTAAAGTTTTACTAGAGCCTGAGCCAGTTTTGTTTAATTCGCTCGGTTTAATTCAATCTCATCAGGATCATTAAAAGCATGAGTAAAACCCATAAAATGGTACGTTTAGTGCAAATCGCTTCGGTGTTATTTGCACTTTTCGGCTGTTTAATGATTTTTATTTATACGCCTTTTTATTCTAAGCTCATTGTTGCTGCACTTAATACTTTTGTTCCTGTCGATGTTAACGAAGTGGCCGCACAGAGCCAAAAGATGGCAGCACTGAGTGAGCAAGAAAGCTTAGAACCGGGTTCTGATTTGTGGATAGCACGTCAAGCTTATTTACAGCTCATGGAAGAACAGATTAAAGAGCATAATTCACAAAACTTAACCACCATTCAGGCGCGCTACAAAGCCTTACAAGAGTTGATCGTTGCTGAGCAAAAAGAGGAACAGGAAAAAGAACAGAAGCCTCAAATTCCTTTGGTGGTTGAGACTGCAAGTTCAGAAGTAGACCCAACAGAGAATGTAAAAGAACTATTAGAACTCAACAGTAAAGAAAATAAAGCGTTAATGGAGCATTATCTAGAGTTCTTAAAAACACATAAGGTTGAACAACTCGAAGAACAGCCCGTTGATGAGCAAATTTATCAAGATATTGCACAAATCCATGCACAAAATGAAGAGAAAAAAGCAGCTTTAAATATGCCGAATGCCATCGTTGTTCTAGGAGGCGGGTTAACTTTAGATAAGAATGGTAAGGATATCGTTGTGAATGAATATACCCGTTTGCGACTTGAAACCACATTACAAGTTGAACAGCAGTTTAAGCTGCCTATTGTACTGAGTGGGGTAGAAGCACCGTATATGCAAAAATGGTTAAAGGCACGAGGAGTCGATGCAAAACTGTTGGAAGATCGTAGTATGAATACCTGCGAAAATTCACGTTTTAGTTCCTTGTTACTACAGAAAAAAGGTGGCGCACCTAGAGTGATTCTAATTACAGATCAATACCATATGCCACGTACCCGTCGTTTATTTGCCTTAAATGGTATAGAAACCCAGCCGATAGAAGCACCTATGCCGACCCAATTAACACGTTGGCGACCAAGTCAACAAAACTATGATCATAGTCGCCGTGCCAATTATGAAATGCTTGCAACTGTGCGTGATGTACTTGTCGGCTCAAGTGACTGTAGGGAGATTCCATAATGCCTGAACTTCCTTTTTTAAATCCTTCAGTACTCAAACAACTTGAGCTTCCTGTCCCAAGTCGTGAGACCACACCACAACTTTTAGAACCACTTAATTTAAACCAGTCTTATGAAGCGTCTGTTGAAATTATTTCATACCGTAGGCTCTATGGCTTAGACACTTTGGACTGTGAGCAGTGGCAAGGTTATGTACAAATGCCTTTGTTTAAATTGCATGTACAGGTCTTTGCGCCCAAAATCCAGAAGATCAAGGGAACCGTATGTTTATTGCACGGTTACTTAGAACACAGTGGTATTTACCAACCCATCATTAAAGAGCTGCTTGAGCAAGGGTTTAGCGTACTGACTTATGATTTGCCTGGGCATGGTTTGAGTGATGGATCGCCTGCGAATATCCAAAACTTTGACCATTATCAAGATGTGCTTCATGCTGTAGTGCGTTATGTAAAGCATGCTGATCAGCTACCACAGCCGTGGTTAGGCATCGGGCAGAGTACGGGTGGTGCAATTTTAATGCATCATTTACTCGAATTTGCCGAACGCCGTGAAAACCCTTATGTACAACGTGTTCTGTTGCTTTCACCATTGATTCGTCCTGCGAAATCGGCTTGGTGGCATAATTCAGTTGGATTAGGTATTATTCGTCGGATAAAGCGCCAAGTACCGCGTCATTTTAGACGCAATAATCATAATCCTGAATTTTTGCGCTTTGTCCGTTTAAAAGATCCCTTGCAACCGCGTATGATGGGTATGGATTGGATTTTGGCGATGTCAAAGTGGATGCTGGAAATGGAACAACGTCCAGCCTGTCGTATTCCTGTGTGGTTGGCTCAAGGCGCTCTGGATCAGACGGTAGATTGGCGGTATAACATCGAGTTCATTCGAGAGAAGTTTCGTTTACAGACCTTGCTAATGCTAGAGGAAGGTTCGCACCAATTGATCAATGAACGTGCTGACATTCGTGCAGCCTTAACAGGTTTAATCCCAGCCTTTTTACATGCACAGGGTTCATCGAGTGGATATTACTAATATTCTGTGATTTTGCTTATCGAAAATAAAAAGGAGGCTGATAGAGCCTCCTTTTTATTTAGAAATGTTCTAATTTGGACATATTCCACATACGGAAATAGAAGTTCTCTTCATCTTTATTTTCACAAGACAGGAGTTCGCCTTCTTTTAACCAAAAGTGGAGTTGCGCATAGTTTCGAATTTCTCGGTCATTAATGCGCTGTGCTAAATGGCGGGCTTTAATTTCTGCTGGATGTTTCAAACCTGCTGAGGCAATCATTTCTGAAAGGGCTTTCAATGTATTGTCATGAAAATGTAGAACCCTTTCGGCTTTAGTGGGAACGTGTAGTGCTTTTTGACGTTCTTTATCTTGAGTTGCAACACCTACAGGACACTGGTTGGTATGACAACTTTGTGCTTGAATACAGCCTACAGCAAACATGAAGCCTCGTGCAGAATTCACCCAGTCCGCACCGATTGCCATAATACTTGCAATATCAAAGGCGCTGACCAATTTACCACTGGCCCCAATTTTGATTTGATCACGTAAACCTGCACCAACCAGCGTATTGTGTACAAAAAGTAAACCTTCACGTAGCGGTACACCCATATTGTCAATGAGCTCAATCGGTGCGGCACCAGTACCACCTTCGGAACCATCAACGACGATAAAATCGGGAATAATTTGGGTATGTAGCATGGCTTTGACAATACTCATAAATTGCCAAGGCTGACCAATACACAGTTTAAAACCGATAGGTTTTCCTTCAGATAATTCACGCAGTTGTTGAATAAAATGCATCATTTCAATCGGTGTTTTAAAAGCCGAGTGACTTGAAGGAGAAACACAGTCATGGTCACGACTGACACCTCGTATTTGAGCAATTTCTTCAGAAATTTTATCTTTAGGTAGAATACCTCCATGTCCAGGTTTAGCACCTTGAGATAGTTTGATCTCAATCATTTTAACCTGAGGGCGTTTAGCTTGAATGGCAAATTTTTCTGGGTCAAACTGGCCATCTAAAGTACGGCAGCCAAAATAGCCACTACCGAGTTCCCAGACAATATCACCACCATATTCTAGATGGTAAGGGCTTAAGCTGCCTTCACCTGTATCGTGGTAAAAACCACCCATTTGTGCGCCTTTGTTTAAAGCACGAATGGCATTGGCACTCAAGCTGCCAAAACTCATGGCAGAAATATTAAAAATAGATGCACTATAAGGCTGAGAGCATTGCGCATTGCCTACTAATATACGGAAGGTTTTTGGGTCGGCAGGTTTGCATGGACTTAATGAATGCGTCATGAAACGATAGTTGTCTGCATAGACATTGACAATAGAACCAAAAGGCTTATCTGCATTTTGGTTTTTTGAGCGTTGATAAACTAGACTGCGTTGCATTCTTGAAAATGGCAGTGCATCTTGATCCGCTTCAATGAAATACTGGCGGATTTCAGGTCGAAAATCTTCAAAGATAAAACGAAAGTGTCCCATGATCGGGTAGTTCTTCAAAATAGAATGTCTGTTTTGCAAAACATCATGTAAACCGACAAAACTGAGTAAACCTGTAATGAGCCAAATACTGTTTAAGAAAGTGTTTGAGATAAAGTAATTGATGTAAATAGGGGTATGGCTATAATGAAAAAAGCTAATACTTAAAAAGATAAAAATACAAAGCAGCCAAATAGAATGTCTGGAAAAGAAAGTGTTGAGTAATTTGTGACGTATGGATTGAGCAGGGCTAGACATATGGCTTGGCTTCCTTCCGTGTTGTTTTAGGACTAATGTGCCAAGTCTTTGTTTCATCTACAAGTAATAAATTGTTGTTCATTCTGTGAATAGATTTTGAATATGGCGAATGTTAAAAATGGAGGAATCAATTACACATAGATGAGTATCTTTCAGTTTTTAAAGTCGATAAAATGATTTTAATGAATGCGTATTCTTCAACAATAAAAATTGATAAATTACTTACTTCTAGGGATAGGTTGCTTCGAGTTAGCATCGGTATAGTGTTGTTAAAGAATGATAAAAAGGGGATGCTTCAGTGAAAAATACGGAAACAGTTTTGCCTGCACCTGTTTTAATTGTAGAAGATGAAGCGATGATTCGCTCTCGCCTAGACCTTATTCTCTCGGAATTAGGTTATAGCCATGACATGTTGATTTTTGCTAAGAATTTAGCGGAGGCAATGGCAATAATTGCATCGCAACCAATTTCTTTGGCATTGGTCGACTTGGGTTTACCAGATGGCAATGGTATTACGCTGATTGAAAAACTCAGAGACATTGACCAAAGTGCTTTAATTTTAGTGATTTCGGCTTGGAGTACACAACAAAGCCTATTTGCCTCGATTAAAGCAGGGGCGAATGGTTATGTACTGAAAGAGCGTGATGATGCTGAAGTACTTATGTCTATACGTAGCATTTTACGTGGTGGGGCTCCTATAGATCCATTTATTGCTCGTGAAATTCTGAATCAAATTTCAACATCAACTACACCCCAAACAGAACGTGTAGATCAGTTAGATGGTCAAGATTATGACGAATTGACGAATCGAGAAACTGAAATTCTAAACTTAGTTGCACAGGGCTTAAGTAATCGAGAAATTGCAGAGCAGTTATTTGTGTCTCGCTATACTGTTGAAAGTCATATTAAGCATATTTATCGAAAGCTTTCAGTTACCAAACGCACCAAGGCTGTGAGTACAGCACGTTCTTTAGGTCTTTTATGAAAAATGGCTGGCTGAGCCTTTTTTTCACACTATGTTTGTGTGCGTTTAGTCTTGCCAGTTATGCAGAAACCCGCTTCAGTGTTGGCTCCACTTGTAATGTGATTGTCGATAAAATTTCTGCAGTCAAAACAACATCTATGAATGAAGTGCCTAAAACGGGCTGGGTCGAAGTTAAAAATCCTGATGTTTGGACCAAGCGTTGGCCATATTATGATGGTGGTGTTTGGTACCATTTTGCGTGGCATTGGAGCTGTAGCGATAGTCATGAGTTAAAAGAACCGATCGCTTTTTCAGTAGAAGGTATGAGTAGTGCGGGTGCTGTCTTTTTTAACCGTAATTTGATGTGGAAAGATAAACATTTAGTTGAACCTCTATCAAAAAGTTGGAATACTCCGCGTTTTTGGATTCTTCCTGTCGAAAGTTTAAAACAACAAAAGAATGATATTTGGGTGTATGTGGTTGGTAATAGCTATGAAAGCCCCGGTTTAGGAAATTTAGAATTTTCAGATATTACAAAAGCCTATGATAAGCAGCAAAGACGGCTTTGGAATAAAAGAGCACTATTTCAGGTTAATTTGGTGATTTCGACAACCTTAGGTTTAGTATGCTTTGTCATCTGGTTTTTTAGGCGCAATGAAACAACTTTTCTTTGGTTCTCTATTAGTTGTTTGTTTTGGGTGCTGTTTATTTGGAATGTGATCAATCGGGAAGTGTTTCCTTATCCAAATTCTTTATGGGTTATGAAAGCTAACCTAACTTATTTTGTTTTATACAGTGTTTGCTTTTCTATTTATTTGCTCCGTTTTGTTAAGGTGAAGTTTGCTGAGTTAGAAAAAACATTATTTTTGGTTGCAGCGGTTTGTATTGTTACGATTTTATTTATCCCGAGTCTGATGGTCAAAACCGTTTTTGCGATAATTTTTCTTCTGTGTATTGCCTTATTCTTAGCCTCTTTTTTATTTGTGGTTTATCGTGCGAATAAAACAAAGCGTCGTGATTACATTTTACTTGCTGTGTGTTTGAGTGTTGTTTGTATTGTAATGATGTACGACGTTTCACTATTATTTGATGAGCGTATCAATGATCATCAGCCATTATCCCCTTATACTTCACCGATTATCACTTTCTTTATTGTGATCATTCTTGCAACTCGTTTAGATAAAAATATCAAAAAAATACAAAGATTTAATAATGAGCTAGAACAACGTGTGAACTTTGTCACCAGTAATTTATCTTCAAGCCTATACGCGCGACATCAATTAGAGCTTGAAAACGTTCGGCTACAAGAGCGCATTCACTTGTCACATGATCTACATGATGGTCTGGGTGCATCTTTGGTTCGTTCGATGATTTTGGTGGGGCAGAGTTCTAGTGCTATGTCGAATCAACAATTTCTTTCGATTCTTAAATTATTGCGTGATGATTTAAGGCAAATTATTGATAGTGGTTCATCTACGAATAATAAAATTCCAGACAATCCAGTGCTGTGGATTGCACCTGTTCGGCACCGTTTTAGTCAAATTATGGATGAATTGGATATTCAAGCGACTTGGACGATACCAGCTACATGGGAGATACAGCCTACGGCTTTACAGTGTTTGACTTTGATTCGTGTACTTGAAGAAAGCTTGACAAATATTGTGAAGCATAGCCAAGCAAGTCATATTGAAGTCAAAATGTATTATCCAAGCACAACTCGATTGGTCTTAATTGTTCAAGATGATGGTGTTGGATTCGACGTAGAGTGTGTGCTGAATCATGGAATGAGTATTGGCATGCGAAGCATGAAAATGCGTTTAGAAAAAATTGGTGCTGAGTTGGAAATTGAGTCTAAAAAAGGCTGTACCAAAATCAAGGCTTGTTTAAGTTTTGGAGAAGGTGAAAGTGCTGAGTAAGAGGCTCAGCACTTGATGTTGTTAAACTTCTTCAGGAGGTAGAAGCATCAAAACAGACTCATTCATAAGCATTGCGATATCTTCTAGAATATCGGCATCATATAAACTTTCATCAAGCAATAATGCCTCACCATCAGCTAAACTTTTAAGTAATGGTGCAAATTGGTCTGAAATACACAATCCTTCACCATTAGCCCAGAACAAGAACGCATTTTCGTCATGCGTATAAAGTAGGCGAGATGCAGGCTCTAAAATGAGTTGGTAGCCTTGGTCTAAAATACCTTCCAAATCTCCCGTGCCAATTTCTTCAGCTTCAGGAATATTTTCAGGATATTTCGGCTCTGACATCAAGGTCATAATAGCATCTTCAAGCAGAGTTGAATTTTGTAACTGAGCTAGAATTTCTGCTTTTAAATAATCCAATTCGTTTTGTGTTAATTGACCGATCGGGCTTTGTTGGTCACGGACAATATCGAGCAAAGGATTACGCAGCAGGGCATTATCTGATAGTTTGTCACCTACACGGTCAACCATATCAGTGACGTTTGGCATACGGAAGCCAAAAGAGAAGGTCAGGCAGTCATCTTCAGCGACGCCATAATGAGCTAAACCTGGTGGTACATAAAGTAGGTCACCTGGGGCTAATACTTCATCGAAATGGGTGTCTATTTCAGGCAGTAATTTTAAAGGCTGGCCTGCAACAATCTCAGATTCAGCATCGCACATTTGACCCAACTGCCAACGACGATGACCATAGCCTTGCACCAAAAAGACATCATAAAAGTCAAAATGTTTTCCTACAGAACCACCCTTAGGTGCATAAGAGACCATGATGTCATCACGACGCCACTGTGGAATAAATGGAAATTTTTTCCATAGCGCTGCCAAATCAAAAGAGTAATGGTCGACGGCTTGAACCAACAAAGTCCAAAGCTTCGGCATCTTTTGAAAATCTGCTTTTAAGAGTGGAGAAGACTTTACCGACCATTGATTTGGATCGCGATCTTTTTGTTTGATGAGACGGGCTGTGACATTTTCATCCAAAGCCAACTCCATTACATCACTTGGTTCTAAGAGATTGGCAATTTCAGGAATAGCATTACGCACCAATAAAGGCTTTTTTTGCCAATATTCGGTAAGGAATTGTTCGGCTGTAATACCGCCAAGAACATCAAGAGTTTGGGACATGAAAATAGCCTAAGCAAATTTAAAACAATATTGTGTATTGTCTTATGATCGAAGGCCTATGCGCAAGTATCGTTAGATTTATTTGAAAGTGATTCGCTGATTTAAACAACTAGCGCCTGCATCAGCCGTTAGGCTACTCACATTAAAATTTTTACAGAATAATATGTTTAAAACATAGCAAATAAACATAATGTTAAATAAAGATAATGCTCAGAAAATAGCGAATCAGATATGACAGAAGGAAATCGAAAAGAGTGAGTATAAATTATGAAAGATAGCTAATAATGTGATTAAGCTTAGTACTAAAAAGAGAACAGCAACACTTAGTGCTGTTCAATTTATTAGACATAAACTAAAAATCTTTCTATGGAATTAAGGTACAAGCACTTTTAATTCACGCAGAATATTACATAACTGGATCATCGGCATACCCATAAGAGTAGTTTGATCTTGTCCTATCATTTGTTCAAATAAACTGATCCCTAGGCTTTCACATTTAAAACTACCAGCGCACATGAGTGGTTGCTCAAGTTCAATATAACGTTGAATTTCAGGCAGGCTAAGTTTACGGAACTTAACTTTATAGTGTTCAACCAGACTATGTTCAAATCCAGTAGAATGCTGTTGAACACTCAAAGCGGTACTGAAGTAGACAATCTTGTCTGAATTGGCTTGTAATTGTTTAATCGCCTTTTCAGCAGACAATGGTTTTCCAATAAAAATATCGGGCGCACCTTCACGCCATGCGACTTGGTCGGAACCAATCACAATCGCATCTGGATGTTGTCTAGCAATTACATGCGCCTTTTCAAATGCCAAGCGTTTAGCCAAATCATCCGCATGGCTTTCTCCACGAGGCGATTCGTCTATATCAGGGACAATGCAACGGTAGTCTAAGCGTAAGCGATTCATCAAATCTTTACGAGTTTGACTGCTGGATGCCAAGATAATTTCGGAAGTATTCATTCGACTGCATATTCCATGAGCACATTCAGCGGTACGTAAGACAGTACGGCCTGATGGCAAGCTTGAACTTTGACTGGAGGAGCAAAACCTGCTTGATACGCTTCTACCCAACGAGTCACACAGATACACCAAAAATCTCCCGGTTGTAGTCCTGGAAAGTTAACTTCAGGCACAGGGGTAATGAGGTCATTGCCCACTTGTTGCGAAAAATTTAAAAACTCAGAGGTCATTTCGACACAGATGGTGTGTTGTCCCAAATCTGAGGGTGCTGTATGACAAAAACCATTACGGAAATAACCAGTAATTGGGGAGTAACAGCAGCTCGCTAAAGGTTCACCCAAAACGTTTAAACGGTTCAGATTTGGATCAGGATGAATAGACATAAATGATAAATCGAGTGAGACTTTTCACTATGATAGCAAAACTTTGCCTTTCGTTTGCTTTTCTGCAAAAGAAGCTAACCTTTTTCTGCATAATCATTTAAAATCGACGCGATTTTTATATATAGAAAGAGAGCTCTACATGAATTTTCAGCGTATGACTGACCTCGATTTAACAGGTAAACGTGTTCTTATTCGCGAAGATTTAAACGTTCCTGTTAAAAATGGTGTGATTACAAGTGATGCGCGTTTACGTGCCGCTTTACCAACAATTAAAGCAGCGTTAGCACAAGGCGCAGCCGTAATGGTTTACTCTCACCTTGGTCGTCCTGTTGAAGGTGAGCCAAAACAAGAACAATCATTAGCACCTGTTGCTGCATATTTGACTGAAGCATTGGGTCAAGACGTTCAATTAGTGACGGACTATCTCGATGGCGTTGACGTTACAGTAGGTCAAGTGGTACTCCTTGAAAACTGCCGTTTTAACGCAGGTGAAAAGAAAAATAACCCAGAACTTGCAGCAAAATATGCGGCGCTTTGTGATGTATTTGTAATGGATGCATTTGGTACAGCGCACCGTGCAGAAGCATCAACTGAAGGTGTAGCACGTTTAGCAAAAGTTGCAGCAGCAGGTCCACTTCTTGCAGCTGAACTTGATGCTTTAGGTCGCGCATTACAAACGCCTGAAAAGCCAATGGTTGCGATTGTTGCGGGTTCTAAAGTATCGACTAAGTTGGATGTGTTGACATCACTTTCTGATATTTGCGATCAGTTGATTGTGGGTGGCGGGATTGCTAATACGTTCTTGGCAGCAGCAGGCTTCAATGTAGGTAAATCGTTGTGTGAAAATGATTTGATTGACACCGCAAAAGCGATTGCTGCAAAAGTTTCTGTACCGCTTCCAACGGATGTTGTCGTGGCGGATGCTTCTGAAATTGATTTTGCAGACTTCTTGGGTTCATTGGCTGCTGCTAAAGCAGTCGTGAAAAAAGTTGAAGATGTGACTGACAATGACATGATTTTGGATGTCGGCCCAGAAACAGCAAAAGTATTTGCAGACATTCTAAAAACGTCAAAAACGATCTTGTGGAATGGCCCAGTCGGTGTGTTTGAAGTCGATCAATTTGGCGAAGGCACTAAAACTTTATCTTTAGCGATTGCTGAATCTGCTGGTTTCTCTATTGCGGGTGGTGGTGACACTTTAGCTGCTATTGATAAATACGAAGTTGCAGACAAAATTGGTTATATCTCAACTGGTGGTGGTGCTTTCCTTGAGTTTGTCGAAGGCAAAACCCTTCCAGCAGTTGCCGCATTACTAGAACGTGCACAATAAGTATCTTGTTTAAAGTTGTTGTAAAAAAGGTTGACTTAGGTCAACCTTTTTTATGGGCTTAACAAATCTATTCATCATTTAGTCATGAAAATGAAATATTGCTGAAATAAACTACAGGGCATTAAATCATCTGTTCTAGGAAAACATTATGAATTTAAAAATGACTCTTGCTGCACTTTTGTTAGCACCACTAGCTTTGACTGCTTGTAAGAAAAATGAAGCACCAGAACAACCCGTTGCAGCATCTGAAACAGCAGCAGTTGAAGAAGCTGTAACAGCTGAACAACAAGCAGCAATTGATGCGATTGATCAGCCAGTATTAGATGAAAAGAATAAAGATATTCCAGCTGAAGTCGCAAATGCACCAGCCGATGCTGCAACAGCGGATACTGCGGTAGAAGCTTCAGCGGCTCAAGCACATTAATTAGATGTGAAATTTGTAAAAAGTCCCTGCAATTGCGGGGATTTTTTTTAAATAGTGTTATTTGTTGCTGAATTGAAACCTTTGACCATGTAGAATATGTCGCATCAACTGGGAGGACATTATGGCTCTTATTTCATTGCGCCAGCTCTTGGATCACGCCGGCGAACATGCTTACGGCGTACCAGCATTCAACGTAAACAACTTAGAACAAATGCGCGCAATCATGCTTGCAGCAGATGCGACAAATTCACCTGTTATCGTACAAGCATCAGCGGGTGCGCGTAAATATGCAGGTGCTCCATTCTTACGTCATCTTATTTTGGCAGCAATTGAAGAATGGCCACACATTCCAGTGGTAATGCACCAAGACCACGGTACAGATCCAGACGTTTGCCAACGTTCAATTCAATTGGGCTTCTCATCAGTGATGATGGATGGTTCATTGGGTGCAGACGGTAAAACACCAACAACTTATGAATATAATGTTGATGTAACACGTCGTACAGTACAAATGGCGCATGCATGCGGTGTTTCAGTTGAAGGTGAAATCGGTTGTTTAGGTAGCCTTGAAACGGGTATGGCGGGTGAAGAAGATGGTGTGGGTGCTGAAGGTGTACTCGATCATTCTCAGCTTCTTACTTCTGTTGAAGAAGCACGTCAGTTCGTTGCAGATACCAATGTCGATGCACTTGCAATTGCAGTCGGTACTTCACATGGTGCGTATAAGTTTACACGTCCACCTACAGGCGATATTTTGGCGATTGACCGCATTAAAGAAATTCATGCGGCGCTTCCAAATACCCACCTTGTTATGCACGGTTCAAGCTCTGTTCCTCAAGAATGGTTAGCGATCATTAACCAGTATGGCGGTGACATCAAAGAAACCTATGGTGTTCCTGTTGAACAACTGGTTGAAGCAATCAAGCACGGTGTTCGTAAGATCAACATTGATACAGACTTGCGTTTAGCATCAACTGGTGCAATGCGTCGTATGATGGCTGAACAACCAAGTGAATTTGACCCACGTAAATTCTTCGCAAAAACTGTAGATGCAATGAAACAAATTTGTGTTGACCGTTATGAAGCATTTGGTACAGCGGGCAATGCTGACAAGATTCGTCCAATTTCTTTAGAGAAAATGGTTGAACATTATAAATAATTCATTTTGAATGATTTATATTGGAAAAGCCCACCTTGATGTGGGCTTTTCTATGTGTGTTTATATTCAAGGCGACAATAATAAGAGTGTGCTATGGAACTGATATTTGCTGCGGCCTGTTGTAGTGTGGTGGTCTCCATTCTTTTAAAATGGGGTAAAAACAAAGGTTTTGATCCAATTCAGATGATTAGCTGGAACTATGCTTCAGCCAGTTTGTTATGCTATTTCTGGTTTAAACCTGATCTTAGTCACGTTTCTATTTCAAATACACCTTGGTGGTTGATTATAACGCTTGGTGTCTTGCTGCCAAGTGTATTTTTATTTTTAGCCAAGTCTTTGCAATATGCGGGTATTGTCAAAACAGAAATCGCACAACGCTTATCGGTAATTTTGTCCTTATTGGCGGCTTATTTTATTTTTCAAGAACAGTTTAATCAGCTGAAAATTGTTGGGGTAGGGTTAGGTCTTGCTGCCGTGATGTGCATTTTATTTACCAATGCATCGGGTGGCGGAGAGGGGCAAAAGCAGGCTGTATGGTATTTAGCACTTGTTTGGTTTGGTTATGCGCTGATAGACATTTTACTCAAATATACTACAGGCTTAGGTGTCCAATTTTCTGTTGCATTAAACCTGATGTTTATTTGTGCATTTTTATTGTCAGTTAGTTATGTTGCCGTGACCACAAAAAATGTCGGCTTAACCAAAAACGTTGTGGCTGGTTTATGTCTTGGCGTGTTGAACTTTGCCAATATCGCACTGTATGTCAAAGCACATCTGCTACTCAAGGACAGCCCTGCGGTGGTTTTTGCGGGCATGAATATTATGGTGGTACTTTTAGGTGTGCTGAGCGGGCTGGTTTTATTTAAAGAAAAGCTGAAGCCCGCAACAGTGATTGGACTTGTATTGGGTATTACCAGTGTAGCTTGTTTAGCTTATGCAATGTCTGTTTAAAAAAATTGCGGACAAAAGACTGAGGGTGTTTGAGTAGATCTTCAAGCACAGCAATACCGAGTAATAAACCTGGTTGCTCACAACTGGGACAGTTAGGGTAATGGGTATGTATTTTATTTTCATACTGACGTAAATAGATTTTATTGCAACGAGCACACTCAAACTTCATTGGCATATACGGTGTAACTGACATCAGTAACCTCACTATTTTTGTTTTGTTTAGATTGAAATGATTTAGCTTAAAAATAAATAAGCAATTTTCAGACCTAAAATATAAAGAAGGGACTTAGAGTCCCTTCTTTATATATAGCTATCATTACAGCTGCGTGAAAATATCTACGTTGTTTAGTCGAGACTTGGGTAATTGGGCATTAAAGTCGGCATCGCTACGGTAGCCCAATGTGAGTAGTACAGAGGGAATTAGACCTTTCGCAGCTAAATCGAGTTCTTCACTAATGATTGACTCATCAAAGCCACCGATCGGTGTTGCATCAATTTTTTCACTAGCGGCTGCTAATAGAATTTGGCCTAAAGCAATAAAGGTTTGGTTTTCCGCCCAACGCTGAATATCGCCTTTTTCATTACGATAATAGTCTACATAACCAGAGCGACTGTCTTTTTGTCCTTGTTTAGCGGCATCGTCTTTAAAACGTCCGTTGAGCTCATCCTGATGAAGTAAATTTTCTAAATGCTGTTCAGAAATGTCGGCTTTAGTACAAAATAAAATGGTATGTGATGAATCTAAAACTTTGGGTGCATTGTATGCATATTTACCCACCAATGCTTTGGCAATTCGCTCTTTGGCGTTTGTATTTTCTGCAATGAAGAAGTGCCAAGGCTGGATGTTAATAGATGATGGCGTTAAGCGGAGAATTTCTAATAATCGAACAAACTGTTCATGAGGGATCTTTCTATTCGGGTCATAAGCTTTAGTTGTGTATCGTGTTTTTGCAGTAATCAGAGTGTCCATTAGTCATCAGTCAAATTGAACTTAAAATAATTGTAATAGATAAAATAAGTTTTAGGTCCAATTTCAGCATATTTTTCGCAATGGTTTAGAGTTGCTTTATATCTACAAGTTTTCTTTTGGTCACTGTAAAACGTTAATGGTTGGGATAGCCGTAATCTATCGGGCTTATGGCAATTGATTTAAATTGATTTGTATTTGACACCTAAAAGGATAAAAGTTGCTAGGTTTTGGGATAAGTGACTGGATTTAGATATTTTATACTTTACATATCAAGAGGTATAACAATAGGGCTATCTTATATGCGTCATTTATTTTCTAAGCTATTGATTTCTAGTTGTATGTTGGGTGTTGGTGCAACATCTTGGGCAGATGAATTCATACTGAAAAGTACCGATATTTCACAAGATCAATTGATGAGTCAAGCTCAGGAGTTTCAAGGGTTTGGGTGTAATGGTCAAAATCTATCACCACAACTTTCTTGGCATGGCGCGCCAAAAGGAACGGAAGCATTTGCTGTTCTAGCGTATGACCCCGATGCTCCAACGGGGAGTGGGTGGTGGCACTGGCAAATTGTTAATATTCCGAAAGATGTGACTGTATTAACGACAGGGGCAGGTGATCTTAGTCGAAACTTGGCGCCGAAGGGAAGCTTAAGTATTAAAAATGATTATGGTGTAGCAGGCTTTGGCGGTGCATGCCCACCCCAAGGACATGGTGTACATCGTTATCAATTTACAGTTTTTGCTTTATCTAAGAAGTTGGATCTACCTGAAAATGCATCAGGTGCTTTAACAGGGTATATGGTTCGGGTAAATGCTCTGGCTTCCAGCACAATAACTGCTTTATATCAGCGTGATTAATCTATATAGCCAAATACATCTCACACTGTTTCAAGCATTTACTCTGCTTTAGACAGTGTTTTTGGGAAAATTTGAATTTAATATGACTTTATTCACATTAGGTTGTATTTTATCAAAAATTAATATGATTATTGATGTATGCAAGAAGTATTAGGGTTAGTAAAAAAACTCGTAAATGAAAAGAAAAAATTACCTTTTTCGTTGTATTCATCTAAACAAGAGCAACTTATATTGAGTGCTCCGATTATAAAACCTTTAATCATATTTGTACTTTCTGGTGAAAAGCAACTCGGCTCAAGTGGTGAGATTGTATGTCCACAAGGCTCCTTTGTATTTTTATCGAATAGCCCAAAAATAGACATGAGAAATATTCCACATGAACATGATGAATATGTTGCAGTACTTATAGAATTTGATTATCAGGATTTTGTTCAATTCAAACAAGCAGGGGTGAGTCAGAAAAATTATTTTCAAGGGGAAATACACGATATTTTAAAAACAACGTTAATGCAATTGATTGAATGGTCACTCGTCTCTCCACCTGAGACATGGCACTTTAGAAGGCAGGAGATACTACAGCTACTTTACTGTTTAGGGTATGCAGATGTGGGCGCGATTGCGAGAAATCCTTCTCTTGGGCATCGAATACATGACATTATCAGTCATGATGTGAGTATTGCATGGAATATGAAGCGGTTATCAACGCAACTTGCAATGAGTGAATCGACCTTAAGAAGAAAACTTATTGCCGAAGAAATTGATATTTTATCTTTGATTCGCCAAACCAAACTAGGTTATGGTTTACATTTGATACAAACAACAATGGAACCAATAGGACTAATTGCAGAGCAATGTGGCTATCATTCACAATCAAAATTTACCAGTAAATTTAAACAGTTATTTGGAATTACACCCACCGAACTTAGAAAAACACGTACACATAAGTAATGAATCATTGTAGTACTTTAAGTTAATGGCGACATAGTGTACTTGGACTAGATGATTAATACCGCCACGTGTTTAAATACAATGCATGATCATTTTGTGTCGGATCAATTTCTAAAATTTGAGCGGAATCTTCTTTCCAGTCACCTAACACAATTCTTTTTTTACTTTCGACATCATGAATATTGGCACGGTGGGTATGTCCATGGATGAGTAAATCGACATTTTTTAGGGCTGTGTGAACCGCGTCTTGATTCACATCCATCACTTCATAGCTTTTCCACTGCTGTGCTTGATGACTTTTTTTACGAAAGCCGTTGGCGAGTTTTTGTCTAAAGCTAAGAGGTGTATTTTTTAATAATTTCAGCAATAGTGGGTTACGAATAATTTTCCGGAAACGCTGATAAGATATATCGTCCGTGCAGAGTAGGTCACCATGTTCAATACGAATGATACTTCCTGCAATATGAAGTGTCGTGATTTCAGATAAAAGTTCCCCATTGAATTGATCAAGAAATGTTTGTCCAAGAGCAAAATCACGGTTACCTGTTAAGAAGTAGATATGATTGCCTGCATTTGAAAATTGTTGTAGCGCACTTACGATTTCATCTAGCCAAGGAGCTGTGTAGTCGTCGCCAATCCATGCGTTGAACCAATCACCTAAAATATACAGCTGGGTATTCTTGTTTTTATAAGCATCTAATAAATCTAAAAACCCCCGAATGAGTCGAGGGTGATCTGGTGACAAGTGTAAATCGGCGATAAACAGATAGGTCACGGAAGTTTCCATTTTAATTTAATCTCCCTAAATCCCTCTTTAAAAAGAGGGACTTCCTCCCTTTTTTAAAGGGAGGTTAGGAGGGATTTTTATTCAGAAATAATCTTAGCAGATTCAATTACAACGTTTTCTAGTGGAACGTCAGCATGGTAGCCACGGTTGCCAGTACGAACGCCTTTAATTTCGTTTACTACGTCTAGGCCTTCAGTTACTTTACCGAAAACTGCATAACCCCAACCTTGAGCCGTTTTGCCCGAGTGGTTAAGGAACGAGTTGTTACCCACGTTAATAAAGAACTGAGCAGATGCCGAGTGAGGTGCTTGTGTACGTGCCATTGCAATTGTACCAAGGTCATTGGTTAAGCCGTTATCAGCTTCGTTTTCAATTGCATCACGTGTTGCTTTTTCTTTGAAGTTTTCATCCATACCACCACCTTGGATCATGAAGCCGTCGATCACGCGGTGGAAAATTACGCCGTCATAGAAACCGTCACGTACGTATTCTAAGAAGTTAGCAACAGTAATCGGTGCTTTTTCGTTGTTAAGTTCAAGAACAATACGACCTTTATTGGTGTTTAATTCGACTTGAGGAAAACTCATTGTGTAATCTCCTGATCATGGACATCAAAGCCATGGGTTTTTTGGTTGTGAGAAGCATAAGCAAACTGTAAACTACAAGGCAAGTAAAAACGTTATTTTCTTTGTAAAATAGATCAAATATCGTTTAAGGGGCTGTAAAATATTCATAAATTAGCCGATAGATCGGTTAGAATTATGCTGATGTAGCACAGCCTATTTTTCCTCAATTTTTTCATCAAAGTGATTTTTAAACTATGAAGCCGAATGATGTTGTTTCAACACTGCCAAATAACCCGACACCAAGTAACAATGCCTCTGTCGCAGCGCAGCAAGAACAACAGCCAGGCTTAGACTTTGTGCGCCAAGTGATTACCGAAGATTTGGCCGAAGGACGTACGCAAAAAGTTGTCACACGTTTTCCACCAGAGCCGAATGGTTATTTACATATTGGCCACGTGAAAGCGATTTGCCTAAACTTTGGTATTGCCAATGAGTTTGATGGTTCTTGCAACCTCCGTTTTGATGACACCAACCCTGATGCAGAAGAACAAGAATATGTCGATGGGATCGCCAATGACGTTAAGTGGTTAGGTTTTGAATGGAATGGCGAACCGCGTTATGCGTCAAGCTATTTCGATCAACTCCATGCATGGGCGATTCAACTGATTAAACAGGGTGATGCTTACGTTGATTTACAGTCACCTGAAGAAATTCGTTTGAACCGTGGTAACTTTATTGAGCCGGGTAAAAACTCGCCTTACCGCGATACTTCAGTTGAAGAAAACCTTGCGCGCTTTGAAAAAATGAACAATGGCGAGTTTGCAGAAGGAGAAGCTGTTCTGCGTGCCAAGATTGATATGGCATCTCCAAATGTGCATATGCGTGACCCTATTTTGTATCGTGTACTTCATTCAGAGCATCACCAAACAGGTGATAAATGGAAAATGTACCCAATGTACGACTATGCGCATCCATTATCAGATGCAATTGAAGGGATTACTCACTCATTGTGTACCCTAGAGTTCCAAGACCACCGTCCGTTTTATGACTGGGTGGTTGAAAAAGTTCACTCGGAAGCAGTACCACGTCAGTATGAGTCGAGTCGATTAAATGTAGACTACACCATTACCTCTAAGCGTAAATTACGTAAATTGGTTGAAGGTGGTTATGTTAATGGCTGGGATGACCCACGTATGCCAACGGTTGTCGGTATGCGACGTCGTGGTTTTACCCCAGAAGGTCTACGTGACTTCTGTAAGCGTGTAGGTGTATCGAAGTCAGATGGTATTGTTGATGTTGCAATGCTTGAATACTGCATCCGTCAGTCTTTGGAAAATACAGCTGCTCGTGGTATGGCAGTATTGAATCCACTCAAAGTCACACTCACAAATTTGCCTAACGATATAGATTTAACTCATTCACGTCATCCAAATGTAGACATGGGTGAGCGTGTGATCCCATTAACATCTGAAATTTATATCGACCGTAAAGACTTTGAAGAAGAACCACCAAAAGGCTTCAAGCGTTTAATTCCGGGTGGTGAAGTTCGTCTACGTCATGCTTATGTGATTAAGTGCGATGAAGTAATTAAAGACGAAAAGGGTGAAGTGGTTGAGTTGAAATGTTCAATTGACCCTGAAACTTTAGGTAAAAATCCTGAAGGTCGTAAAGTTAAAGGTGTGATTCATTGGGTATCTGCGACTAAAGGTATTCCAGCTGAAGTCCGTATTTATGATCGTTTATTTAACGAAGCAGCACCTGATGCGGATGATGATTTCCTTGTACATCTCAACCCTGAGTCATTGAAAACTGTACAAGCAGTGATAGAGCCTGCACTTGCACAAGCACAGCCTGAAGAACGTTTCCAGTTTGAACGTGAAGGTTATTTTGTTGCAGATCAGTACGACCATAGCAGTGATAAACCAGTGTTTAACCGTATTTTGGACTTAAAAGATAGTTTTAAGCCGAAATAAGGCTTTTGCTTAAACACTAAATAAAGCTATGCTTTTATGGATGTGGAAATAGATATAAGGCTCAACTTCGGTTGAGCCTTTTCGTAGCGAAATCAAGAGGAATGAACTGTGATTGTTCGAGATAAAACCAATAGTTTTGCATTACTCTTTGCATGGCGTGGCACCATACTCCCCAAGGTTTTTCCTGCACTAATGGTTGGTGTTCTGATTTCAACGCTATTGGTTTATTTATCTACACAGCATTTTGTTTCTGTTCCTGCGGTACCAACTATTGGTTTCACCGTGTTTGGTGTGATTCTTTCTATATTTTTAAGTTTTCGAAATACGGCATGTTATGACCGTTGGTGGGAGGGGCGCAAGCTGTGGGGTGCATTGATTGCCAATTCGAGACATATAATTCGTGATAGCTATGTATTAAATGATACAGCGCGTGAAGTTTTAATGTATCGCGTCATGTTATTTAGTCATTTACTCCGTGACCGTTTACGCAAACAAAGCTATGCATTTGAACATTATAGAGAAAAAACACAATTCAAAGATGAAGAGTGGCAAGTGTTAAAGAATCATTCAAATCAACCTCAATACGTATTAGAGCTTGCACAAAAAGATTTGACCGTCCTTTATAAGCAAGGAGAAATTAGCGACATTATTTACAGTGGTTTACGCCAGCATACAGTTGCAATGGGAGATATTCATGCAGGTTGCGATCGTATTTCATCGACGCCATTACCATTCTCTTATTCTGTTCTATTACATCGCGCCGTGTATTCTTTCTGCGTGATTTTGCCCTTTAGCCTAAGTTCCAGTTTAGGTTTCTGGTCACCCGTGATCGTGGCATTAATTGCTTATCTCGTTTTAGGTTTAGATGCGTTAAGTGCAGAGTTAGAAGAACCTTTTGGGCTTCAGGAAAACGATTTGGCTTTGGATGCAATTGTTCGTGGAATAGAACGTGAAATGCTCAGCTCTCTCAAACATCCTCTACCTCCCGAAATGAGTCCACATAAAGCGAATCTGCGTTAACTAAAACAAATACTCAAGAGAAGATCGGCATCATCTAAGCCATAACAATTCTTCGATATTCTTGGTTCATTAAGATGTGCTATCACTAAGCTTAAAAATGATTAGGATATAAAAATGACTACAGTAATTGAAACCCAAATGTTGATTCGGCGTTCTGTGAATATTGTGTTTAATGCTTTCGTTGACCCACTCATTACCACTAAATTTTGGTTCAGTCAGTCATCGGGTTATATTGAAAAAGGGGCTGTTGTGGATTGGACATGGGATAAATACCAAATTACGCACTCTATTCATGTATTACAAGTCGTTGAGCATGAACTTATTAGTATTGAATGGGGAGCACCTAGAACCAAAGTTGACTTCGTATTTGAGCAAATCGACAGTATGAATACCTATGTCATGATTCGAAACTATGACATTGAGCTTCAGGGCAATGAGTTGATGCATTACGTGATGGATGCTACGGGTGGTTTTACGACCGTGCTTGATGGTGCGAAAGCTTGGTTAGAGTATGATATTCAACTCAATTTGGTTGAAGATAAGTTTCCGCCATTTCAACTTCGTTCGCGTTAGTGATTTTTTTTAGAGCGTTGTTCTTTAAACTCAAGATAGCTACCAATCTGCCGTTTGGCTTTATCACGTAATTTTTTCTTGATATAGAGTACCAAAGCAAAACAGGTCGTGGTGAGCGTTAACATGAGGCTGTTCATAAAGCTCATTACAGAACTGACGTAACCAATAGTCGTCAGTCGGTTCATCATCTTAATGACTTGTGGGCTGCTTTCAACGCCTGTAATGGCCCAGGTACACAAGTGTTCACAGTTGTTAATAATAAGATGATAGTTGTTTTCATGCATACGTGACCGCATTCGTCGCACAACCTTACGGCCTTTATACTTGGGGTTTTGGTATTGATTAACAATAATTTTACGTCCATGACTGAAATTTTCAATCGAGGTCATTTCAATGGGGTGCTTTCTAAAAAGATGAGCAAAACCTGAATAATGAATCACACGCCCACGCCCAGCATAGATGCCGTGATGCGTATAGCCAAAATGCTTGACTATGAGATGAGCTCCCAAAGGATAGTGTGGTTTTTGTTGTTGCATACCTATATGTGCTAATTCATTACAGTTGTCTTTTATCTCTATTTTAAAGCTTCTGCTTAGAATAAGCGACTATTTAGTAGGATTAGCTTTGATCTGAGTTTACGATACTGTTATTCAATAAAGCGAATTAGCATCAAATTTCAAGTCATGTTTTCATTAGATATGGAGTCTGGAAAGCAAAGCTGAAAGCTTATAATTTAAGATAATTTTTATAAAAAACAACATGCTGATGTGTGTGCTTTGATTTCAACCAAAGCTTAATATGCATATTTCATCGCCTACTTTTACATCTATCTACATTCACAACTACATCATCCATACGGTCTCACCATGAACACTGACATGGTGATTTAGGATACAGATACAATTTTTTGTCACGGCCTCGATAATGAATAAACTAAACCAAGGGATGATAGTTTTGTTAATCAAGGTACAAAAAATCTTTCTATTAAGCATCTATATACGGGTTAGGTTGACTCCATAAAATAGCCTAAGCAAAAAAATATAATAACAAATAGCCTAAGCAAAAATTTTAAAAATTTCAGATTTCAAAAAAAGATGTCTTTTATTCTCAGACAAATCCTTATGCCAATAAATACCAATATTCATTTTCGGCAGTTCAATAGGTACATCAAAAATATTGAGAGACGGGGAGATATTGAGATGAGTCAGAATATTTTTAGGAATCGTTAAAATTGCATTGGGGTATTGCTCTAAAATTTGCAATGCAGTGGAATAGTGTTGACAGCGTAAAAAGACTTGCCGAGATAGTTGTTTCCGATTTAAATAAATGTCTTCAACCAAAACGCCAGTGCGCCGCGAAGACACACCAATATGTGGGGCAGCCAAGTAAGTATTCGCATCAATCTGTTTAAGTAGTGTACATGCGACAAATTGGTCCTTAACTAAGCTATTAAATTGAATTCTTTCACCAAAATTTTGCTCTAAGTCAATCACAAAATCAATTTGCTGAGAAACCAAATCAGCATCAACTGTTTTGCGGTCGAGTTTGCTACTTACGAATTGAATACTTAAGCCAAGTTTCTGAAAGTGAGCAACTAACTTTGGGAAAATAATGGGTTCGATTTCATCATGAATGGCAATTTTTAAGCTGTTTACCATGTTTGGATCAAAGCTTTGCTGCTGAATAGAGATACTTTGAATGGCAATTAGAGCACTTTTAATGATGGGATAACTTTGCTCGGCAAAAGGGGTTGGAAGCATTTGGCTGCCCGAACGAACGAACAAATCATCTTTTAAATGCCCCCGTAAGCGTTGCAAGGCATGGCTTGCCGCAGATTGTGTAATCGACAAGATCTGCGCTGCTTTTGAAATACTTTTTTGCTCATAAATGGCAATAAAAAGTGGGTATAAATTAATATCAATACGATGAAAAAGTCCCATGTCGATAGGGGATTTACTATGAATATTAGTCATGTTTGTCTATAAAATAAAATCATTTTTTTCATATTAGTTTTCAGGTTATGTTGATGTAAAGCGAAAATATCAAAATATATCGAAGGAAGTCGTCATGTTTGAACTATCAGCACGTGCTCAAGATTATGTACAACGTACTAAACAATTTATTCAAAATGAAATTGAACCTATTGAAACCGAGTTCTGGCATGAAGTACATGAGCTCAATCAAGGTGGGGACTGGACTAAATGGCAGTGGCCTGTACAACTTGAAGTGCTAAAAGCAAAAGCAAAAGCTGCTGGGTTATGGAATATGTTTTTGCCGTGTCCAGAGTTGGGCCAAGGTCTATCGGTTCAAGAGTATGCTCATATTGCAGAACTCACAGGTCGGAGTCTTCTTGCGCCGACCGTATTTAACTGTAATGCACCTGATAGTGGCAATATGGAGGTATTATGGCGTTATGGTTCAGAAGAGCAAAAGCAACAATGGTTGACTCAACTCCTAGATGGAAAAATTCGCTCTGTTTTCTGTATGACAGAACCTGCTGTTGCTTCATCTGATGCGACCAATATGCAAGCGACAGCTGTGATCGAGGGCGATGAAATTGTCTTAAATGGACGTAAATGGTGGTCTTCAGGCTTAGGTGACCCAAATGCCAAAATTATTATTTTTATGGCGCATACACCTGATGAAACCAAAGATCGCCACCATCAACATTCTATGGTTCTAGTGCCTGTTGAAGCTGCTGGAGTCAAAATAGAACGGATGTTACCAGTCTTTGGTGACTATGATGCTCCACATGGTCACGGCGAAATTAGCTTTAATAATGTTCGTGTACCTGTTTCTAACTTTATTGGTGGCGCAGGTCAAGGTTTTGAGATTGCGCAAGGTCGTTTAGGGCCTGGACGTATTCATCACTGCATGCGTTGTATTGGGGCTGCGGAAAAATCTTTAGAGTTAATGATTGACCGTGGGATGAGCCGTACTGCATTTGGCAAAGAAATTTTAAAACTAGGTGGGAACCTAGAGCGTGTGGCAGATGCACGTGTTGCGATTGATCAAGCACGTTTATTAACCTTGTATGCTGCGTATAAAATGGATACTTTAGGGAATATGGCGGCATTAACAGAAATCTCTGCCATCAAAGTGGTTGCACCAAGTGTGCTTGAAAAAGTGGTCGATATGGCCATTCAAATTCACGGCGGTGCAGGAGTATCACGAGATACACCTTTGACTGGCTTCTTTGCTCAAGCTCGTTCACTGCGTTTGGCAGATGGACCAGATGAAGTGCATAAAGGCATGATTGCCAAATTAGAGTTAGCAAAACGTGGACATAGTACACGTCGTAAAAAATAAGAGTGGGATAGATCATCTATTTGGTTCGCAGTTTAAAAAGAATAGATGATCTTCTAAAACGTGAAGAAAAGATTGATAGTTTGGGAAAAAGAAAATGTCAGCGATTGATGTAGGTGGAACAGTTCGGGCGGGTGAAGAACTGGATGCTGTAGCCGTAGAAAACTGGCTCAAAGCACAAGGTGTCGACTTACAAGGGCCGGTCGAGGTGACACAATACTCTGGTGGTGCATCGAACTGGACGTATCGGTTGAAATACGACAATCTTGACCTGATTTTACGTCGCCCGCCTAAAGGGACCAAAGCCAAATCTGCACATGATATGGCACGTGAATATCATGTACAAAAGAACTTAAGTCCTTTTTATCCTGTTTTACCTGAAATGGTCGCTTTATGTCAGGACGAATCTGTTATTGGTTGCGACTTCTATGTAATGAAACGTGTCGAAGGTATTATTCCACGTGCTAATTTACCTAGAGAGTTGAATTTCAGTGAAACCCAAGTTCGTGAGTTATGTGTCAATGTGATTGATAAACTCATCGAGTTGCATCAAGTACCTTATCAAGGCACAGAACTGGAAAACCTAGGCAAGGGTGAGGGTTACTGCCGCCGTCAAGTTGAAGGCTGGGATGCACGCTTTCAGAAAGCCAAAACCATTAATGTGCCTTCATTTAAATATGTGCGGAATTGGCTCAAAGACAACATTCCTGCGGATTCAAAAACCTGTGTGATTCATAATGATTGGCGTTTTGATAATGTCATTTTAGATCCGAATCATCCGACGCAAATTATTGGCGTTTTAGATTGGGAAATGGCAACGCTTGGCGATCCACTCATGGACTTAGGTTCGGCTTTGGCTTATTGGGTTGAAGAATCTGACAATGCTTTGTTTAAAGCGACACGTCGCCAGCCGACTAACTTAAAGGGAATGTTCACACGTAAACAAGTGGTGGACTATTATTTAGAAAAAACAGGCTTAGAAACGGACAATTGGACTTTCTATGAAGTCTTTGGCATTTTCCGTTTAGCTGTAATTGCACAACAGATTTATTATCGTTATCACCATAAACAGACCAATAACCCTGCCTTTAAAGATTTTTGGATAGTCATTCATGCTTTACACATTCGCGCGCTCAAACTGATTGGTTTACAGAAAATTGAGGCCAATGATGTGGCACAAAAATATATTGTCAAAATGAAGGAAATTTTAGGTAAATGACCACTATTTATTTCATTCGCCACGGACAAGCATCTTTTGGTGCTGAAAGTTATGACCAACTTTCACCAAATGGAGAGTTGCAAGCCAAAATTTTGGGTCAATATTTTGATCAAATTTTAAAAGAAGCACCTGTAGCGGTGTCTGGCTCTATGCAACGACATCAGCAAACCGCGTGTATTTCTTTGGCGGAATGTTTTCCTGAAGTGGATGTTTTGACCAATTCTGCATGGAATGAGTTTAATCATCAGCAAGTCTTTGCCCACTATGAACCGCGTTTTAATGAGCCACACTTACTCAAAGCTGATGTGGCCAAAGAATCCAATCCACGTGCTTATTTGGCCAAGATATTTGAAGGGGCAATTGAACGCTGGACAGGTGGTGACTATCATCATGAATATGATGAATCGTGGCCTGCTTTTAAAAGTCGTATTGAAGGTGCTTTACAAGATTTGTGTGATGAACTTGCAAAAACTAAGCCTCGTTATGCAGTGGTATTTACGTCAGGCGGTGTAATTTCTGTGGTGGCTGGTAAGCTGTTAGGACTGAGTCCAAATAAAACCTTCGCTTTAAATTGGGCCATTGCCAACAGTAGTATGACCACTTTGCGATTGGTGGGGAATGAACCACAACTGTTAAGCCTCAATGAACATCATTTTATTAAAGCCGAAAACTCAAACTTATTGACATGGATCTAAGGGAAGGATTAAGACATGGCTAAAACAATTTTAATTACAGGGGCAAGTTCTGGTATTGGTGCAGGTATGGCACGCGAATTTGCACAGAAAGGCTACAATTTGGCTATTTGTGCACGGCGCTTGGAACGTCTTGAAAGCTTAAAGCAAGAACTTGAAAGCCAGTACGGGGTAAAAGTCATAACTAAAGTTTTAGATGTGACCAATTATGAACAAGTCTTCGAAGTGTTTCGCGCATTTAAACAAGACTTTGGTCATTTAGATCGAGTCATTGTCAATGCTGGAATTGGTGATGGGCGTCGTATTGGTAAAGGAAGTTTTGCAATTAATAAAGCTACGGTAGAAACCAACTTTATTTCAGCTTTGGCACAGTGTGAAGCTGCGGTTGAAATTTTCCGTGAGCAAAATGCAGGACATTTGGTTGTTATCTCGTCTATGAGTGCAGTCCGTGGTATGCCGAAACATTTGACAGCATACGGTGCAAGTAAAGCAGGTGTTGCACATTTGGCTGAAGGGATCCGTGCCGAACTGCTGAATACCCCAATCAAAGTCACCACGATTTTCCCTGGCTATATTCGTACAGAAATCAACGAGGGTGCTAAACCACTGCCTTTTGAAGTGGATGAAAAAACAGGTTCACGACTCTTGGCAGCAGAAATTGAAAAAGCTCCAGTAAAAGCCTATGTTCCTAAATGGCCTTGGTTACCGCTCGGTTTAGCGATGAAAGTTTTACCACTGAAATTGGTTAATAAACTGGGCTAATCCTTGAGATAAAAAGGCTGTAAATCAGCCTTTTTATCTTGAACAATGTCAGGGCATTTCTAAACAAATACTGTTATGTCAGATGAGCATTTGAATGGATTCATGAGTTAGTCATAAAATCAGTGTAGCATTGAAGAAAAGAGGTGATGAAGATGTCAAATCAGTTCGACTTTGTTTCGGTAAGAAAAAAACCCAATGTTCACTTTGGTGGGCGCTCAATCAGTCATGTCATTCAATGTGAAGATGGTTCACGAAAGACCCTAGGGGTTATTTTGCCTACAGATCAACCTTTAACTTTTGAAACACATGTTGCGGAACATATTGAAATTGTTTCAGGTCAATGCCAAGTCAAAATTGGGTTACAGACTGAGATGATGCTTTATCATGCGGGTGAAAGTTTTGATGTGCCTGCCAATAGTCGCTTTAGTATGATGGCAAGCGAAGTGGTTGATTATATTTGTCATTTAGAAAAATAAAAAATTAAGCTGAAAAGAGATGGATTTTTGACTTGATCTGCTGAGAGTTAAATTGCTCAACTGGCATGTTTATAGTCGTTCATATATTAAAAATAGTGAATTTGAATGTAGAAACTGCCACATGTTTACTTTGCGTGTTATGGCAGTTTTCTAAATATGTTTTTTAACTTTACAGTTTTTCATTCTTTGCATGGATTCAATTCAACATATACTGTTTTTATATTTAGGCTACCGAAGATCTAGTTAGCTAACATGCGCTTAAAAATTTATACACTTGTTTTAGTTCCTGTCATTCTTTTACAGGGTTACCAAGTAAAAAAAAATACACCACGACTGCCCGAGCCAATTGGTGAGCGCGTTGGAAAAAAAGGTGTAGGCAAAACACTGTCATTACTCATTTTGGGTGACTCAGCGGCAGCAGGTGTTGGTGTAAATGTGCAGGATGATGCATTATTAGGTTCAATTTTAACTGAGCTGTCATCTGAATTTAGTATTCAATTTTATTTACATGCAACGACTGGCTTCACCACAGATCAAGTCATTCATGCCATTCAAACACTTGAGACACGGCATTTTGATGTGATTATTACTTCTGTCGGTGTCAATGACATTACAAAATTTACCTCGCCACGGGCTTGGATCGTAAAACAGAAACAACTTTATCAAATACTCAAACATAAATTTAGCCCACAACTGACGATTGCATCGGGAGTACCTCCGATGGATCAGTTTCCTGCACTTCCAAACCCACTTGCATGGTTATTTGGTCAATACGCTAAAGCGATGAATTTAAAACTCAGTCAATTTGTTGCGCAAGAACAGCAGATGGATTGGATTGAATACGATTTAGAGAAATTTAAAAATCTGAATTTGGATATGGCAGAGGACGGCTTTCACCCGAGCAAAGAAATTTATCAGCTATGGGGCAAACAAGTAGCTGAAAAAATACGTCAGCATTTTGAACGGGTTTAAAATAATTTATGACGACCTCAGTTGAAATTGAAACACATCCACTCAAACCGTTTTTACCACAGAATGCCAAATTATTAATGCTAGGTAGTTTTCCTCCACCGAAAACACGCTGGAAAATGGATTTTTATTATCCAAATTTTCAAAATGATATGTGGAAAATATTTGGTCTGTGTTTTTTTCAAGATAAAAACTATTTTCTCAATATCGAGCAGAAGACATTTAAAGAACAACAAATCCGTACTTTTTTAAATGAACGAGGTATTGCGATATTTGATACAGCCTATAAAGTGATCCGCCAAAAAGGCAATGCTTCGGATAAGTTTCTACAAATCGTTACCCCGACCAATGTACAACATTTACTTAAACAAATGCCCGAGTGTCGTAATGTCATGACCACCGGTGATAAAGCCACTGATACGCTCATGCTGTCTATGCCTAATGGGACCTTAAAACCACAAATTGGAATGAAGTCTGAGACACATTTTGCAGGACGAGACTTGAGTCTGTATCGCATGCCATCCTCTTCGCGCGCTTATCCTTTGGCTTTAGAGAAAAAAGCTGATGCTTATCAATGCTTATTTAAAGAAATAGGCTTACTTTAAGTCATTTTAGTTGATCTGATGGATAAATGATTTGTATTAATCATCATATTCAACATAGTCCCATAGATTCAATCGTGCTTTAATTTGCTGGCGTAGTTGTGGTAGTAAGGGAAATAAAGTTCCATCTAGCCAGAGACTGAGTGCACTTGAGGAAAGAGGACTCCGACTTTCATCTATTAACTGGGCACCTTTGATGAGGACAAAGGTTTCTTCGGTTACTGGCGTTTCTATTCCTTTAAACTGGATCAATAGTTCATGTCCAGTATCTTGGATGAGCCATTCGAGTTCGATTTGAATATTTTCGTTGGACTTTAAAACCACTTGTCCTTCTATATTGTCTTGATCACTTAAACAATCATGCTCTACACGAACTTTACTTAGAACCCACTCTTGCTTAGCCAAATCATCAAGTGTTTTATATGGGGTTAAAATATTGCTTAAATTAAACTGTTGGCTTAAATCAAAAAATTGCATTACTGAGCTTTAAAAGGAGGGATATAACGAAAGCTGGATATGTTAAATCAAAGTCTGGAGTGAGTAAAATCTTTCAAAGCTATGAGCGAATTTAAGTATTAAATAAGATGAGTTTGGGCTTATTTTTTCATAACGTTCACTACATTTGGCTTTTAGCTCAACTTATTTTTTAAACCAAATGATCAATATGAAGACTTTGTGCAGTGTATAGTGAGTTGGAGTAAGTGAGTTAAAATGTTTAATCGTCATCTCTTTGTCATTACATCATCCATTCAATAGGTAAATATGAGACAGTTTTCATCATAAATCTTTGGAATTTTGTTGTTTCGGGTTCTTTATGGTGTTCAATAATAGTGCCATCTCTTTGACGGTCGAGCCAAATGAGTTGACCTTGTTTATCGAGTTTTAATTCATAGGCAATATGAGGCAAATACTGATCTAACTTTTCAGAAATTGCATTTTGTAATTGATCCGACTCCACGACTAAGCCCACTTCTGTATTTAAATGAGCTGAACGTGGGTCGAAGTTAAATGAACCAATGAATACTTTTCCATCAATGTCAAAAAATTTGGCATGTAATCGAGATGAGCTTCTGCCTTTTGCTGGAATCACATTACCTGTAGCAACTTCATACCATGTTCGATTTTCTCTTTCAATATAAGGTTTAAACTCATACAGCTTTACGCCATTTTTAAGTAAATCGTGGCGATATTTTTTATAAAATGCATGAACGATTGCCACATCATTGGCAAATAAAGAGTTGGTCAGAACGCGAACGCGAGTACCATTTTTCGCAAGGCTTGAAAGATACTCCGTACCAGCCGTTGTTGGAACAAAATAAGCTGAAACTAACTCCATATGCTGTTCGGGCTTGCCCATCAAATTAAACATTTGATTGACAATCATTTCATGAGGCTTTGCATTCGCACGAATTTTATTGGGAGAGTCTGCAATAAAATGTGCTTTAGCCCAATTTATAGGGTGTTGATTCAGCTCTGTATTGACTTCTGATCGTGCCCGATCAATTTTTCGCTCAATGACGTTTTTATCTAAAGCATCAGCTTCGTAATGTTGTCTTAAATCAGTCAGCGCTTGTTGAGTTCCTTGACCGATTAATTGTGGTACAGCGTAGCTTAAGTCATCATTCCAAAAGTCTAGAAATACACGATTGGCTTGCTCTACAGCTTGCCCATAAAACAAAATGTCTAAATCGGTAAATTGGAAGTTTTCACTGGCGTCAAAGTATTCACTACTGATGTTACGACCACCAGTTACGGCAATGGAGCCATCGGCAATGATAAGTTTATTATGCATACGATGGTTGATGTGCTTGAAGCGGAAAGCATAATCAATCACACGTAAATGTCTGTATTTGTAAGGATTGAACAATTTAATTTCAAAATTGGGATGAGCGACTAATGTTTTGAACGTTTCATCTAATGCAGTGCCGTTTTGGTCATCAATTAATAAACGTACTTTTACACCACGATCCGCAGCATTTAGCAGTTCATGTAACATCATATGACCAATAAAGTCATCCCCCCAAATATAGTATTGAACATCCAGACTGTGTTTAGCTTCGCGAATCAAATGTAGACGTGAAGCAATACTCATGAAAGCCTCATCAAGCGCCAAATAGGCTGTAAGCCCTTGCTTTTGTTGTGTAGATACGTCTTGCTCATTGAGCCAATGCTGTGCAAAAACTTCGACTGGGGCTGAGGGCTTAGCCTGATTGGGGGCGAGTTGGCATCCCGCGAGTGTAAAAGCTGTACTCAGTACAATTAGTGGTCTACAAAAAGTTGATATCTGCATATTGGTTTTAAAGACCTAATTTTTATAAGTTATATATTTCACATGTTATAGGTTGAAACCGTGAATAAAAAGCGGTTACTGTAGCTCATCTGTTAAATAGCTGTTAAGGATAGCGAAAATGAAATCACGTGCGGCCGTTGCCTTTGGACCAGGACAAGCTCTGGAAATTGTAGAAATTGATGTTGCTCCACCGCAAAAGGGTGAAGTTTTAGTCAAGATTACGCATACAGGTGTTTGCCATACCGATGCATTTACTTTATCTGGTGATGATCCTGAAGGTGTTTTTCCTGCGGTTTTAGGCCATGAAGGTGCGGGTATCGTGGTTCAGGTGGGTGAAGGTGTCACTAGCGTTCAGCCGGGCGATCATGTTATTCCACTATATACAGCTGAGTGTGGCGAGTGTTTATTCTGCCAGTCAGGTAAAACCAATTTATGTGTAGCTGTTCGTGCAACTCAAGGTAAAGGTTTGATGCCAGATGGTACAACGCGTTTTTCTTATAATGGACAACCGATTTATCACTACATGGGCTGTTCAACATTCTCTGAATATACTGTTGTCGCAGAAGTGTCTTTGGCTAAAATCAATCCAGAAGCTAACCCAGAACACGTATGCCTATTGGGTTGCGGCGTGACCACTGGTTTAGGTGCAGTCAAAAATACAGCCAAAGTACAAGAGGGCGATACCGTTGCTGTCTTTGGTCTAGGTGGTATTGGTCTAGCTGTTGTACAAGGTGCAAAAAAGGCTAAAGCCAGTCGTATTATTGCGGTTGATACGAACCCTGACAAATATAAATTAGCAGCAGAATTCGGGGCAACTGATTTTGTAAACCCAAAAGACCATGACCGTCCTGTACAGGAAGTGATTGTTGAAATGACAGGTTGGGGGGTTGATCACTCATTTGAATGTATTGGTAACACCAATGTCATGCGCTCAGCATTGGAATGTGCACACCGTGGTTGGGGCCAGTCGGTGATTATTGGTGTAGCAGGTGCAGGCCAAGAGATTTCAACACGTCCGTTCCAACTGGTTACTGGTCGTACTTGGAAAGGGACTGCTTTTGGCGGTGTAAAAGGTCGTTCACAACTGCCGGGTATGGTTGAAGAAGCCATGAGTGGAGACATTCGTTTAGCTCCATTTGTCACTCATACTATGGGGCTCGACAAAATCAATGAAGCGTTTGATTTGATGCATGATGGCAAATCTATCCGTACAGTGATTCATTTTGAAGACTAATTCAGTGTAATACATTTAGAAAACCAAGCTTAGGCTTGGTTTTTTTGTTTTTAATGAAACGAAAAGTGGGGTGGCAAAACTGTTCATATTGTTAGACAAAAATGATAGAAAATGTCAATTTGTTAGATTTTGTCCTTTTATGACATAGCTGAAAACAACTTCTAACCGTATCTTGATGATTCAATAATGCACACTTGTATAAAAATAAATTTAGATCAGAGGGTGACTATGGGAAAGCATATTGAGTACCACCCAGAATGGGTTCGAGAAGATTTTGTGGATTTTCTAGCTGAAAAAGTAAATCCGCTGTGGGCTTGGAAAAAGGCCAAAGCACAGATTGTTGCAAAGCATCATTTGTCAGATGACTTCGTGTGCATGCAGTTACAGCCAAATCGTCATTTTAAAGTCGCTGGTTATCAAGCTGGGCAAAGCATCTTAGTAACGGTGCTTATAGGTGGTGTACGTTGGCAACGTAGCTATTCGATTGTCGAGATTTTAGACAATGGTAATCTTGTGATTGCTGTAAGAAAACAGGGAAAAGTCTCAAATACGCTTACTCAGCAGTTCGAAAAAAGTGTAGTTGAAATTTCCCAATCGCAGGGTGAATTTGTTTTAAAAACGCAGCCTCATTCTGCACTGATGATTGCCTCTGGAAGTGGCATTACTGCAATTTACGCATTGATTAATGCTGCATTAAAACAAACACAAATAGTTTCCCATATTGATCTAATTTACTTTACGCGGGATGATGCCTTTCACGTAGAACTGCAACGTTTAGCGGAACATTATCCGCAGTTTAAATATCATCATATAAATACCTTGCTGGATAAACAACATCTGAGCCAAGACTTGCTTAGCCAAAAGGTTGAAGGTTTTGAACAACGCGAATGTTATGCCTGCGGTGCTGCCAATATGATGCAAAGTCTGACACAAATCTATCTGGCTTTAGACTTAATTGACCATCTGCATACCGAATACTTTCAAATTACTGTCGATCACACTCAGAACGCTCAAATGGTCACATTTCAACGTTCGCAGCAACAGTTTCAAGCTCAAAGCAATTTATTAGAAAGTGCCGAACAGGCGGGTTTACATCCCGCACATGGCTGTCGTATGGGGATTTGTAATACTTGTTCATGTACCAAAGTTCAGGGTGTGGTGCGTAATCTACTCACAGGTGAACTGGATCAAAACAATAACACTCAAATTAAGTTATGCATTTCACAGGCGGTTAGTCCTGTTGTAATTAACCTTTAAGAAGGTATAGATATGAATCTTCCCGTATATTTTAGTGAAAGCAGTAAATCCAAATATTTAAGTCCTGCACAAATCGAAGAGTTTGGCTTAAAGGTTGAAGCGATCCGCCGTGAAGTGATGGAAAGCCTCAATGAAAAAGATGCCGAATATATTTACACAATCCGAAATTTTGTCCGCTATAGCGAAATAGGCGCACGTACAATGCTCATGTTTGCAGGGTGGTTACCTCCAGTATGGCTTTTGGGCACAGGTTTATTGGGGGTATCTAAGATCGTAGAAAATATGGAACTTGGGCATAATGTCATGCATGGTCAGTTTGACTGGCTAAATGATCCGAGTCTCAATGGTAGCAATTATGATTGGGATACTATGGCCACAGGCCCCGACTGGAAGCATACACATAATTACATCCATCATACCTATACCAACATTGTCGGGATGGATCATGATGTCGGTTATGGCTTAGTCCGTGTGAGTGATGCACAGAAATGGGAACCTCGCTTTTTGCTGAATTTGCCTTTAGCTGCTCAGTTGATGGTATTTTTTGAGTGGTACGTTGGCATACAAAATCTGCATATCGAAGATGTGGTCGCTTATAAAACCAAAACATGGCGTGAAGTTTGGGTAGAGTCATATAATTTTAGACAGAAGATGAAACGCCAAGTGATTAAAGACTATGTCTTTTTCCCCATCATCGCTGGGCCAAATGCATTGCCTGTCTTTACAGGAAATGCTGTAGCGAATGTTATTCGTAGCTTATGGGCATCCGCGGTGATTTTTAATGGTCACTTTACCGAAGACGCTGAAAATTTTGAAATGGACAATATCGACAATGAAACACGGGCCGAGTGGTATCTGCGTCAAATTCGAGGTTCGAGTAACTTTACTGGAACACAGTGGCTCCATATCTTAAGTGGCAACTTGAGCCATCAAATTGAACATCATCTTTTTCCAGATATGCCTGCAAATCGCTACGCACAAGTAGCCCCAAAAGTTAAAGAATTATGTGCGGATTATGGGATTCATTACAATGAAGCCAGTTTTATCAAACAGTTTTCATCTGTTTGGGCAAAATTGGCGAAATATTCATTACCAAACCAGTGCTATGAAAAGAATGAAAATTCATTTTCATTTATTAAACACAATCTAAATTTATTGAAGAAAGCGCTACTGAATTAATGTATTTAAAATGCATTAATTCAGTAAAAGTCTAATTGGAATGGATCTACCAATTGGACTTCTTTTTTTGCTCAAAATTAGCGCATAAAATACTGATAAATAATGTTTCATTCTAACTAAAAATAATCAGTGATCTGTCTGCATGTTTGAACTTTTATTTTATCTAGTTGTTATTATTTAAATTTTATTACTTTTTTTATATGCTCTTTTCCCCAGCAAGGATAGGCTGAGTTTAATTTCAAATATCGCTTCTGTTTATTTGTCGGATTTGTGTAAATGTTGCAATTTTTCATTGGTATAGGCTCATATAAGTTGTATATGATGCATGGTGTGATGGCAATCACGCAACGTCACTTCACATTTGTTTTTCTTTGTTTTTTTAATTTATATTTATGACTTTGCTTGATTTCTTTTTTAAACAATATGTCTGATTACGGATTAAATCAGCTAGTTTAAGTTGCAGATAATTATTATGTCGCGAATCCAATCACAGCCGAAAATTAAATCTAAAAATTTTGCTTATGAACATGAGGCAGGGAAAACTGCCATTTCTAAAAATGACAGTTTATTGATTGATTCTATTCCACAGCTTTTTTGGTTGCATAGTCATGTATGTAAGTACCTAAACTTATCCCTACGCCAATATTTGGGTGTGATGAATATATCAGAACAAGAATTTAATTTACTTCATTATATTCATCCTGAAGATGTTCAAGTACTCGATGATTTTTTGCATCAAGCAATTGTAGTCGAACATAAATTTGAAAAATCCTGCCGAATTCGTAACCAACAAGGCGAGTATCACTGGTTTTTAATTCAAGCTGAGTTGGAAAATAGTCCAATCGGTGGTTTTAAAATCAGTTGTACCAATATTCATCAGGGCATGAAAATCCATATTGAATCATTGGCTCTTTTAAGAGCTCATGCCGATATGTTGGATGCCAGTGTGGATTGTATTATTGTGGTTGACCCTGATGGCACAATCACACACATGAATAAGTCAGCATGTGAAAATTTTTTTGGGCGTGCAGATTTAAAAGAGTTTGGCATGTCTTGGATCGGAATTTTGCCACAAGCGATTCGTAAAAAAGCTAAAAAGGCGATGCTCGATGCTAACAATGGAAAAAACTCACGTTTTAATGGCATGAGCTTTTCTAAAGACAGTGTCTATTACTGGGATAATGTCCTTACACCTGTACTAGATGTCGATGGTAAAACCCAAAGTATTTTATGTGTTTCACGTGATGTAACTTTACAATACTTGGCAGAACAAAAGCTTAAACAAGGAAATGAACGGGATGAACTTACAGGCTTAAATAACCGTAGAGCGTTTAAAGAAAAAATAAGAAAACTATATACAAATGCACGGGATAAAAAGCAAAAGCTTGCTGTGATGTTGTTGGATTTAGATCACTTTAAAACAATTAATGATACGCTGGGTTATGCTGCAGGCGATCATCTTTTGCGCATATTATCTAAACGCTTAAAACAGACTCTTGAAGGACGAGCATTCTTGGCGCGTCTTGGCGGTGATGAGTTTGGAGTCATTATTCCACATGTACGAGATATTGGTGAACTCAATGAAATTGCTCAACTGATTTTAAAGCAATTAGAGATCCCGATTACATTCGCAGGTAATTATATTAATGGAGGCATGAGTATCGGCTGTGGCTTATATCCAGATGATGCTAGTGATATTGTCGAGTTAATGAAGTGTGCAGATACCGCACTTACCGATGTTAAAGCCCAAGGGCGTGGCGGTATGCGAATGTTTGATCAAGACATGTTTAATGCTGTTCGAGAGCATTCAGCACAACTGAATTGCGCACATCAAATTATTCGTAACTTGACTATTGAGGCTTATTTTCAGCCTAAAGTCTGTTTAAAGTCTGAAAAAATTATTGGTTATGAAGCGCTATTACGTTGGCGAGATGAACATAATAATATTCAAAGCCCTGCAAGAATTGCTGCTGCGTTTAATGATTATGAGCTATCTAGTCGTATAAGTGAAATTATGCAGAATCAGGTTTTTAAACAGATTACTGAATGGCTAGCAAAAGGGTTAAAGGTTGTTCCTATTTCAATCAACGCTGCACCTGTTGAATTTATGCGAGATAACTTCGCAGAAATATTTTTAAAACGGCTTAAAACACATGCTATTCCAGCAAAATTTGTTGAAATAGAAGTCACAGAGTACCATTTAGCAGAACGGGGTTATGAGTACGTTATTCGAGCTTTAAAAAAACTTAAAGCCAATGGTGTGAGAATTGCATTAGATGATTTTGGCACGGGGCATTCTTCACTAACTCATTTACGAGACTATCCTGTTGATATCATTAAAGTTGATTGCTCATTTGTACAGCGATTAAGTGAAGATAAATCAATTTATGCGATTGTTGAGGGATTAGCTAAACTGGGCCCCTTATTATCTATGGATATTATTGCTGAAGGCATTGAAACAGCTACTCAATTACAACTTTTAAGGGAAATGGGTTGTCATATTGGGCAGGGCTATTTGTTTAGCCCTCCAGTTTCGGCTCAACAGGCTGAAATGCAATTATTAAAACGACACTAAACATTGATCTTTAGACAAAGACAGCTTGCATGATTTCCGATTTTCCTGGAGGGTTGTGTTTATGGAGATAGAACAACACTTTTCTATAAAAAAGTGTTGTAAAAGCAAAAAAATCAGCGTATTTTAAATTTCAGATAACATATTTTTGAAGATATAAAAATGTTAAAGCAACCTGTAGTTTCTAACGCGACATATTATTTTTGGCAATTTAGATAGTTGCCTGAACGCGTTCGGGCATCAAAAGGTTGCCCACCCAGTTAATACCTGATCGGCAACCCTGATCAGGTTTTTTTATATCTGCTATTTTAATAAATTTTGGAGAACTTCATGAAAACGATTAACTATTCATACTTTAGCAACTTTTATTGGTTTTACTTTAGTCAATTTATGACTTCAGCCGAACAATCCATTAGACCCATAACGCTCAAATAAAAGCTCGGACTGAGACCACAGTCCAAAGGATACAAACCAATGAATGCTCTAAATACTGCACTACAACAAGCTCAACAAACAGCTCAAGAAACGTCTTTAAGTTCACCACAGCAACTCAAAACACAGCTACCACTTTCAGCAGCATTAAACTTACAAATTGCTGAACAGCGTCAAACGATTCAAAAGATTTTGAGTGGGCAGGATCATCGTCTTATGGTGATTACAGGACCATGTTCTATTCACGACCCGATTGCAGTATTAGAATATGCTGAAAAATTAAAACAATTACAGAGCAAAGTTGCAGACCAAATTTTCTTCGTTATGCGTGCTTATATCGAGAAACCACGGACAACCGTTGGCTGGAAAGGCTTTTTATACGACCCAATGTTAAATGGTTCCTCAAATATGCAGTTAGGCCTAGAGCAGTCTCGTGCATTGTATTTAAGCATTATTGAAAAAGGACTGCCTATTGCCTCAGAAATTTTAAGTCCAATGGCAACAGCATATTTTGATGATCTGTTGGCATGGGGGGCGATTGGTGCACGTACGAGTGAGTCGCAAATTCACCGTGAAATCTCAAGTCACATGCCATTCAGCATAGGCTTCAAAAACGGGACAGATGGTTCTATTCAAATTGCATTGGACGCGATTCAGTCAGCGACAAATCCGCATCAGTTCATGGGGGTGGGGCAGCAAGGCATGGCATGCATGTTGCACTCTACTGGAAATCCGAAGCCTCATTTAATTTTACGCGGTGCAAATTCTGGACCTAATTATGACATAACACATATTCGCCAAATGCAAGATAAAGTGAAAGGCGAATTACCGGCTCTAGTGATTGACTGTAGTCATGGTAATAGTGCCAAAAATCCGCTCAATCAACCTGAGGTATTGCTTAGTATTGTTGAAGAGCGTGCTCAAAGTAATGTATGTGGTGTCATGCTTGAAAGTTACTTGGTAGATGGTCATCAAAAGATCTCATCAGATATGGTCTATGGCCAATCGGTAACGGATGGATGTTTAGGATGGGAAAAAACACAACAGGTACTATTAGATATTGCTGATACTTTAAGAATGCATGCTATACAGCGCAGCGCATGATTGAAGTACCTATAAAAAGACCTTCAGATTTGAAGGTCTTTTTTTGTGATGTAGTTCAGAAAATACTGATAATAATTTGAAAAATAAGTTAAAAATTATTTATGAAAGAATAAATGAGGTTGAGCTGGCGGTTAAAGTTATGCACAATCAGTAACCTTAGAAACATGATAACAAATTGTATTTTTAACAAAAATGCTTTTTAGGGTCAGCTATTTGCACTAATTTTTAGAGAATACTATGTATACTGCAGAACTCTTAGAAGAAGCTCGTCGAATGATGTTCCACATGCTCACCAAGGTGGTTGAGTATGGCGGTTCAGATTTATTTATATCTGCGGACTTTCCTCCGAGTATCAAGCATCAAGGCTTGATGAAGCCTTTAGGGCAACAGAACTTAGCAGCAGATCAAACTAAGCTGTTTGCCTATAGTTTAATGAACGAAAAGCAACGTCAAGAATTCGAAACTGAGCTTGAGTGTAATTTTGCAATTAGTGTTCCCAATGTTTCTCGTTTTCGTGTCAATGTCTTCCAGCAACAACTGCAAGTAGGGATGGTTATTCGTACGATTGCTGCGGAAATACCGAATTTTACCAAGTTGCAGCTTCCAGAGTCCTTAAAAGATGTGATTATGGAAAAGCGCGGTCTGGTATTGGTTGTTGGTGGTACAGGATCTGGTAAATCAACCTCTTTAGCAGCCATGATTGACCATCGAAATGAAAACTCAGCAGGGCATATTATTACCGTCGAGGATCCTGTCGAGTATGTACATAAGCATAAAAAATCAATGATTACTCACCGAGAAGTAGGTGTGGACAGCCATTCTTGGCACAATGCCTTAAAAAATACACTTCGCCAAGCACCTGATGTTATTTTAATTGGTGAGATTCGAGATACTGAAACGATGGAGCATGCAATTGCCTTTGCAGAAACAGGACATTTGTGTCTTGGAACTTTGCATGCCAATAATGCCAATCAAACCCTAGACCGTATTATTAACTTCTTTCCAGAAGAACGAAGAAATCAGCTTTTGATGGACTTATCTTCAAATATGAAGGCGATTATTTCGCAGCGTTTAGTTCGTACTGAAGATGGTCGTGGTCGCCGGGCAGCAGTGGAAATCATGCTCAATACGCCTTTGATGTCAGACTTGATATTAAAGGGGAATTTTCATGAGCTTAAGGAAGTGATGGCAAAGTCAAGAGAGCTTGGAATGCAAACATTCGATCAGGCTTTATTTGATTTGTATAATCAAGGTGCAATTGCCTATGAAGAAGCATTACGCAATGCAGACTCGGTAAATGAATTGCGCTTACAAATTAAACTCAAAAGCAGTAGAGCAAATCCACATTTGAATACAAGTAGTGTTTTATCTTTTGATCAAACAACTCCTGAGAAGTCAAAAGACTTAGAAGAAACACAAGCTGAAAGCTAAGCTTTGAGTCCGTATGTTTAATGATCAGAACCTGCGGACACTTCTATTTAGATATATTTTTACGATTTACGACATAAGTATAGAAGAATAAACTTAAAGCTGTCGTTGTTGCACACAGTAAATAGGTGAAACTATAGCCCTGTTTTGAAATCAGTAGTCCCAGCAAAATTGAACCTAAAGCAATACCTAAGTCATACATGGTAAAAAATGTGGAAGTTGCATGTCCAATCCGATGCTTTTCAGCACGTTGAATGGCTAGGGTTTGTAGGCAGGGTTGAGCTGAACCGAAGCCCATACCTACACATACTGCTGCAATGAGCAAGCCCGCTAATGATTGAATTTGACTTAGGATTACAAGACCTAAACTAAACAAGAGAATAGCAGGATAAATTACATAATTTGCACCATGTTGATCATAAATCTTGCCAGTAATAGGGCGTAGGCTCATCATAGCAATAGCAAAGACAATAAAAAACAAGCTTGCATAATTAAGCAGATGCTTAGACTCTGCATAGGTAGAGATAAACGACATGATGCTGGCATAGGAAAAAGAGATAATCATGGCCATAATTGAAATGTTTAAGGCTTTTATTTCTATAAAATCATCTCTACTGAGCTTATGTTTTTTACTAGATTTAGAATGTTTGGGCTTCGAAGGAATTGGGATAAAAAAGCAAAAGAGAAAACCAAGCCAGACACTAAATGCCAAAAATCCTGCAACCATTTGATAAGACATAGACTGAATAAGCGTCAAAGCGATGAATGGTCCTAGAACAATACCTAGGTTAATTGACATGACAAAATAGCCCATACCTTCGCCTTTACGTTTCTCTGGGATAAACTCATTCACAATAGGAACAGCCACAGTTGTAACAATGCTGAACCAGATGCCGTGCAGAAAACGAATCAATAAAAGCACCTGTAAGTTATCAGCTAAGAGATAAGCTAAGGAAAATAGGCAAAATAAGGCTTCCGAAATGAAAAGTGTTTTCTTTTGACCAAATTTTTCAATAATCAGTCCACTAAAAGGTCGAACAGCAATGGATGAAACCATAAACAAGGTCATGGCTAAACCTGCTTGCGTAAGATTTCCGCCCAAATCTTTTAAAATATAAATTGGTAGAATGGTGGTTTGTGCAAAATAAAAAATGAATAAGAACAAATTATTGAATAAACAAAGAATAAAAGACTTATTCCACAGCGTTGGGGTATTGGACGTGGACATGCTGAACCTTTGGTTTGAGGCTAAGTCACAAGGCGCTTTTATATTTTTTATGCAGGGATCTTGAGACGCTATCGTACAGTTTAGAATTGTTTAATTATAGTACAAAAAACGTGAAAAGTGTGGTTATTGTGATAAATGGAAATAAATAGACGGTCACTGTGCTATAGAAAATGATTTATTTCTTAAAATAGGAGGATAATAAAAAATCAGTCCGAAGACTGACTTTGCTTATTTCAAATGCTTCAGTTTTATTTATAGTCCAGCTTCATAGGCTGTATTTGATAGAAGCTGTTCAACATCGGCCATATTGTCAGGCTTAATTTTATAAATCCAACCTTTACCATAGGGGTCATCATTGACAAAGTCTGGGTCATCTTCCAAATTTGCATTGATTTCAACAACGGTGCCTGATACGGGTGCATGAATGTCAGAAGCTGTTTTGACTGATTCAACGACGCCTGCTTGTTGACCAGCTGTGATCTGTTGACCAACTTCTGGGGTTTCAACATAGACTAAATCGCCTAAAGCATCCTGTGCGTGGTCTGAAATACCAGTTACAACCAGATCACCTTCAATACGCACCCATTCATGTGTACTTGCATACTTCAATTCTGAAGGATGATTCATGAATAACTCCTTAAAATACAAAAAACATTTTTGCATGATTTATACATGCTTTTTTATAAAAACAAAAGGCTTATAAATAGGGATCTTTACGCCAATTACTTGGGCTGCGACCACTCCAGCGTTTGAATGCACGGCTAAAATTGGCTACATCGCTATATCCTAGTTCATCTGCAATTTGTTCCAGACTATAGTCAGTACGAGAAAGTAGTGAGGTGGCATGGCGGTATCGAACTTCGTCAACAATGGTGGAAAATGAAGTACCTTCAGCAGCCAATTGGCGTTTCAGTGTTCGATCAGACATGTGTAATAGGTCAGCCACGTGCTCGATGCTTAAATAGTGTTGTTCCGATCGGGTTAGAATGTCACGAACTCGCATAGATAATCTTCGGCGTTCACCCATAGCGGAGAGTTCGGCTTCACACTGATTAATCGCAATTTGGCTTGCAAGTGGGTCGGCATTGACCATTTTAAAGCCTAAGTAATGTTTATCAAAGCTTAAAAGTAGATGAGGTTGATCAAAACGAACACTATGGTTAGGCAACTTTGTGCGGTAGCGGTCAAAGCCTTCTGGCTCTGGAAAATCGAAATCAATTTCACCAGCCAGAGCCTCAATACCAGTGAGTGCCTTACTCATTGACACAATCCCAAAAATAATACTGATCGCAATATCCGTACGCAAAGGTTCAATATCAACATCGCAACGTAATTGTAAAGTTGCTTTTTCGCCAAAGGTAGAAAAGAAAAGCTGCAAAAAAGGCATACGTAGTTGAATAAAACGATTTGCCAGAACTAAAGCTTCACCAATATCATGTGTGGTCATGATGGCATAGCCAATGAAACCATGAATTGAAATACGCATCTGCGTACCAAGATGGTAGCCTAGAGTGGGCTCACCAGTCAGACGACTGGCTAATTTAACCAATTCATTCGCAGTATGCACTGGGATACGAAAATCAGGCTCAGCAAGTTGTTCGCTGGTGAGTTGAAAAGGGGAAAAGAGTGCCTCTGCGTTATAGCCCCAGCGAGACACAACATCTAATAACAATAAGCCATAAACACCAGGAATTCCTTGATCTTGGCGAAGTGAAACTGTTTTCATGCGCGATCCATTGCATTTTTCTTTCTTTTCGGTCTGAAGTTATATTGGCATGAATAATGAAAATCCATGAAGTATATTGTTTGACAATATACTTTGAGCAAATATAGGTTCAGTTTATCGGTGTTTGAATTCCTCTCAAGTAAATAATAAATAGCATAATTTTTCGTTGCACACATAAGTATTTTACTGTGCTTATAACGATTGTTATAAATAGGCTAATCGTGACTATAGATAAATTAAAAAGCCTAAATCACCTCTAAGGAGATCTAGGCTTAAATGATCATTCAGTCAATAATATTGTTTAGTATATTAAGCTTCCTTTTGCGCTTTGATCGGATGTTGTTCTGTTAAAAAACCACCTGTCTGACGCTGCCATAAATGTGCATAAATGCCATTTTTCTCAATCAGTTCCTCATGCGTCCCTTGCTCAGCAATATGACCTTCATCGAGCACAATTAAACGATCCATTTGTGCAATGGTTGAGAGTCGGTGTGCAATTGCAATTACCGTTTTACCTTCCATGAGGTCATCTAAACTAGATTGAATCGCAGCTTCAACCTCAGAATCCAAGGCACTGGTGGCTTCATCTAAAATCAGAATAGGCGCATCTTTTAAGAATACTCGAGCAATTGCGATACGCTGACGTTGTCCACCTGAAAGTTTTACCCCACGCTCACCGACATAGGCTTCATAACCCGATTTGCCACGTAAGTCTGTTAGTTGTGGGATAAACTCTTCAGCTTTGGCTTTGCGTACGGCAGCAAACATTTCCTCATCTGTTGCATTTGGACGACCATATTTAATGTTTTCAGCGACACTACGATGAAGTAAGGAGGTATCTTGAGTGACTAAAGCAATATTGCGACGTAAGCTATCTTGAGTAATGTCTTCAATATTTTGTCCATCAATTAAAATTTCACCTTGTTTTAACTGATAAAAATGTAATAAAAGTTGAATGAGGGTGGATTTACCTGCACCAGAGCGACCCACAATCCCAATTTTTTCACCTGCACGAATATGTAAGTTTAAATTGTCGATGACATTTTTACTGTTATACGCAAAAGTTACGTCATTAAACTCAATCACACCTTGTTTAACTTCAAGGTCTTTAGCATTAGGCTTATCTTGGATATTAATCGGGCGACCAAGCGTTTTCATCCCATCTTGAATGGTACCGACATTCTCAAATAAGGCTGAGGTTTGCCACATGATAAACTCAGCAATACTACTCAGCTTCAAAATCATGGCTGTTGCTGCTGCAATGACACCAAGTTCAGCCTGTCCATTCATCCATAACCAGACAGCTGTGCCGAGGACACCAACGTAGAGCACGACATTTAAAAATAGGATGCTAATTTCATACTTTGCGCCCAACCGCATTTGCTTATAGACCGTAACCATAAACTCTTGCATCGAGGCTTTGGCATATTGGCTTTCACGCCCAGCATGGGCAAAGAGTTTAACGGTTTGAATATTGGTATAAGCATCGGTTACACGGCCTGTCATCACCGCACGAGCATCAGCTTGTTCGTTAGAGACTTTGCTTAAACGTGGAATAAAGTGATACGCAGCACAAATAAATAAAGCCAACCAAACTAGCAAAGGCACAATTAACAACGGTGAAATAGCACCAAGGACTAGATTGACAGTGATAAAGTAAATCAATACATAGGCCAACATGTCGCCTAAAATGACCCAGAACTCGCGTACGGCGAGAGCTGTTTGCATGACCTTTGCAGACAATCGTCCTGCAAAATCATTATGAAAAAAGTCGAGACTTTGTTTCAGCAAAAGATTGTGAAAGCGCCAACGCAAACGCATTGGGAAAGAACTAAACAAAATTTGGTGCTTAATAATGGACTGGAGGCTGGCAAAGAAAATGTTGGCTAACAAAATACAAAACAGCAGGCTAAGGTTTGAACTGTGTTCTGCTAAAAAGGTTTCAGGCTGACTTTTGCTGAGCCAATTTACCAGTTCACCAATTTTTGCATAAAGGAGTGCTTCAAAACTGGCCGCACCAGCAGTGAATAAAACTAAAATCACTAAATATTGACGGACACCTTTAGCTGCCTGCCAAACAAATGGAAAGAAAGTGGTTGGTAAAGGCTGGTTTAGTCCTTCTTCTGGATAGGGATCAACACGCTTTTCAAACCATTTGAACATAAATAAAACCTTGTAAAAATAAGCTGTTTAGGGAATAACAGTTTGTTTTATAGATAATCAGAGTTCGAGAATTTTAGCATGAAAAGGTCGTTCAGTTGTTTGTAAATTACAAGACCATGTGTCTGTTTAGGAAATGGTAGTTTTGTCCAGAGAGAATTGCTTTTAATACAAATTTTGTGCTTAGACATGGTGTTTTATACAAGGGAATCCAATTTAAGTTGGACTCCCTGAAACACTTAATGTGTTAGTTTGCTTGAGCTTCCGAAGTCGCCGTAACATCAGCTGCAGTAGCTTCCGAAGCAGAAGTCGTGTTTTCAGTTGTAACTACCGCTTGAGTTGTTTCTACAGATTGCGCTTCTGCTGCAAAGGAAGAAGTCGCTGCAACAGCTAAAAGAGTAGCCATGAAAGTTTTATTTAAAGTATTCATTTTAGAATGTCTTACTAAAGTTAAAAGGAATGGCTAATTTAATGAAGAGAAAAGGTGGATGTTGTGATAAAGACGTATATTTCATGTAATTATTCATGTAATTTATTTACACAATACTCAATCTAATTAACACAGTTTTTAATCACTAATGTTAAAGCAGAATAGATTTTCCCGGGAAATGATGAAAATTAAGCCAATAGACTTAGTAAGTATTTTTATATATTTGAAAAGTTTGGGCACACTCAAATTGAAACTATTTGAGTGTGCTAAATAAGAAATTTAATGTTCAGATAGTGCAACTTGCATATCATGCCCTGAAGGTGCTTGGTAAATTCTGAGTCCAAACTCTGGAATAATCGCAATTAAATGATCAAAAATATCTGACTGAATAGCCTCGTAGTCTTTCCATGCAATTTGGTTGCTAAATGCATAAATTTCTAGTGGCAAACCTTTTTCCGTTGGCTGTAACTGACGTACGATGAGGGACTGGTGTTTTGAAATATTGGGATGCTGATTAAGGTATAACTCGACATAAGCACGGAACGTTCCGATGTTGGTCAAGCGTCTTTGGTTACACGGTGATGTATTGTCAAGTTTTTGATTAAACTCAATCAATTCACTACTCTTATGATCTAAATACTGATCTAGTAACAGGAAATCGCGCAGTTTAACTTGCTCTTCTTCTGACATGAAATGAACACTGCTTTGATCAATATAAATGGAGCGTTTAATACGCCGAACGCCAGACTGTGACATTCCACGCCAGTTTTTAAAGGTGTCAGTGACCAATTTGTTGGTTGGAATGGTGGTGAATGTTTTGTCAAAATTCTGTACGGTAATGGTATGTAATGACATATCAATCACATCGCCATCGGCATTAAGTGAGGGCATTTCAATCCAGTCTCCAATACGTACCATGTCATAAGATGAAATCTGCACAGAAGCCACCAATGACAAAATTGTATTTTGGAAAACCAGCATCAACACTGCAGCCATTGCACCAAAACCTGCAAGCAAAGTGAAGACATCTTTTTTCAGGAAAGTCCCTAGAATCATCAAACCACAGACAATAAAGATAATCAGCTTGATGAGTTGCAAATAACCTTTGATGGGTTTATTGCGTGATTTAGGATTACGCTGATACACCAAATTGAAGATATTAAGCAATTCACCGATGGCTAAGGCGATGGTCAAGAAGATGAATGCTTGCGCTGCCATTTGCACAAAGCTGACCATTTTCGCAGACAGGTGGGGAACGGTGACGATACCATTCATAATGACGATTGCTGGGACAATGTTCGCAATTCGACGAATCACACTATGCTGCGACATGATGTCATGATTGGCAAATTTTAGCTTAGTGATGAGATGCCGAATACCACGGACAACAACATGTTTAGCAATAATATAGGCCAATATTGCAATTAAAATCAGTATGCAAAACCCTGTGAGCATTTCGATCCAAGGATACTGATCTGACCAGTCTTTTAAGTTCTGTATAAAATGAAATTTATCCAAAATTTAGTCTTCTTTTGATTAAAACACTGAAAATAGTGTAATCAGCTATACAGATTAATCAAATCATGTCACTAAATTTATACACGTTTTCAACGACTTGATTATTTACTCGTTGTTGGGAGCGTTGGCTGAATTATAGATAGATTCAATAGATGTGTTGGATTGAAAGATAAAAGACCAACATGATAAGGAGGGATTTATCACTATCATTTTATTGTAAAAAAGCCTCCTTGTCGGAAGCTTCTTGAACGTTAAATGGTCAAATCATTACCACATTAAGTCATCTGGAATGACATAGGCTGCATAAGGATCTTCTTCATCAGTGACAGCTTCATTCTTTTCTGAGTTATTGACAATAATAAAACCTTCAAGTTTAGCATTGATACGTTCAGCTAAAGCTTTTGGTAAGAAAGCATAGTTGTCATGATCACGAGCAATCACCAAACTGCCTGCAACTAGGGCATTATAAATTTGTTGATTGATATATTGTTTTTTGATTTTGCCATCATCAATAAATTGGTAGATGACTTCGCCATCCGTATCACGGATTTTATGCTGTGAAATCATTTGAATAATGGCTGCTTTGAGCTCTTTTTCTTGCAACAGCGTTTTCTTCTCAAGCTCTATGGCTTGATCTTTCTCTAATTTTTGCTGTTTGTCTTGCGCAATTTTTGCCTTAATCTCAGCTTCATTGCTTTGACCAGTTCTTTGCTCATGCACTGCTTGTTTAGAGAGTTTTTTTGCCTTTTTATTGTCGACTAAACCGGCTTTGAGTAACTGAGCCTGTAATGCATTTTTAACCATAACGAATTCCACAATTGCGTTTAAATACGACGATATCGAAAATAGATGATCCAATATACAACACTAAGGATCAAGCTTAATGCTGTCGGGATTAAGAAAGAGTTGAGTTTGAAATAAGGGTAGATCAAACTTGCGCTGAGTCCACCAATGAAAAAACCAATTAAAATAAGAAGATGTAATACAACACGGCGTCGCTCGACCACGAGACCTCTTGCCCGATAGCCGAGTGCTAAACCTAAGTCGGTTAAGACACCAGACAAGTGTGTGGTTCGAATGATGGTTCCTTTGTAGTGGCTGACCATGGCATTTTGTACACCCATTGCAACACATGCCCAGAGCAGTGCATAGCGCGGAAAGTACGGCAGGAACAACCAGCATAGAAAAATAAAAAAAGCCACCAGACTAAGGGGTAAGCCATAACGGCGACCCAACTGAAAGTGGCTATTTCCTAAAATGATACCGCTGTAAAATGACCCTACCACATAGCACAATGTAACAAGCGCAAGGTATAAGATGTGCTCAGGTTGCCAGTTCGCAAGTGACATGGCTAAAACACTGATATTACCTGTCATGTGGGAAACGGACTGGTGTAATACTGTGACCAGTCCTAAAACATTAATCATTCCAGCATTAATTGCTAAAAAGAATGCACCCAGTTGTATCCAAAATGGTAAGTGTTGAAATGGCATAACTTCAAAAATGAAACAATGTACTGATTCTACAATATATTATTTTGAAGCTCGGTCAACTGCTGCAGTGAATAATACATCAGTTGATGAATTAAGCGCTGTTTCAGTTGAATCCTGCAATACGCTAATCACCATCCCGATAGCAACGACTTGCATCGAAATATCAGAAGAAATACCAAACAGGCCGCAAGCAACAGGGATCAACAGCAAAGAACCACCTGCAACACCAGAAGCACCACATGCTGACACGGTCGCAAGTACTGATAAAATCATCATCGTAGTAAAGTCAACATCAATCCCCAAGGTATTGACTGCTGCAAGTGTAAGTACAGTAATGGTCACAGATGCGCCAGCCATATTGATGGTTGCACCCAAAGGGATTGCTACGCTTGCCGTAGACTCAGGAACGCCTAAGCGCTTTGCAAGGTCCAAGTTAACTGGAATATTCGCAGCAGAACTACGTGTAAAAAATGCAGTAATACCGCTTTCACGTAAACATTGGAATACTAAAGGATAGGGGTTGCTGCGTGTTACAACCGCAACCATAAGTGGGTTAATTACTAGTGCCACAAAAGCCATAGTACCCAGCAATACTGCAAGCAACTGAGCATAGCTTTCTAGAGTACTTAGACCCGTTTCAGCAAAAGTGACGGCCACTAAGCCAAAAATACCCACTGGTGCAAAGTTAATTACGAGGCGGATAACACTGTTTACCGCATGAGCTGTGTCATTTAAGAAGTCTTTAGTCGTGTCTTTTGCATGGCGAAAAGCTACGCCTAAAGCAACAGCCCAAGCTAAAATACCAATGAAGTTTGCTTCGCTAATTGCAGTTACAGGGTTAGCGATGAAACTGAGCAGTAAATTCTTAAAAATTTCAATCAGGCTACTTGGTGCTTGTAGATCCGTATTTGCAGGTAAATTTAAGTATAATGTACTTGGGAAAATAATACTGACGGCAACCGCTGCAAACGCAGCGAGCAACATACCAATTGCATACATGATGATAATTGGACGTAGATTTGCACTGTGGCCCACTCTAAAATTGGCAATAGAGGCAAGAACTAAAACGAAAACAAGTACAGGCGCCACAGATTTTAACGCTTTAATAAACAAGTCGCCTAGTAGGCTCAAATAAGGTGCAACACCGGGAAAAACAAGAGCTACACCAATACCTAAAATAATGGCAATGATAATTCGAGTAACTAAACTCATTCGCGCTAAAACAGAGAACATAGAGGCGCCTTGAAAATTACGAGGACAAAATACGGATTTTAAGTGCGCCATTTTATACCTAATTTCCTAACTGACTGAAAAATATTTAAATATAAAAATTAAGTTATTGTAATTTCAGTTTTTATTATTCATTCTTATTCATAAAAATGACATATTTAATGGGTTTTTATCATAAAAAGACATAGAAAGTTTTTCATTTGTGCCAAAAAACTTTCATATATAGATCATATTGAATGTGTCGATAGAAGCTGTGGTGCAAGCGTTTGAATTGCTTGATAATGAGTCAAGAATATTTTTCCACTTAAATGCTTCAACAGTTTTGAGCCTTGTAACCGATCCATCACAGGGCCTTTAACTTCCGATAAATGCAACTGAATGTTTTGTTTAGATAACTCTAAATTGATATCTTCTAACATTTCTAAAGCACTTAGGTCGATACTGCTGATACTTGAACAATTGATCACGACATGAGCCAGTGCAGGTTGCTGGCTGACTGCATTAATCAGTTCACCTTTTAAGACATTGGCATTGAGAAAACTTAGGTTTTCATCTATACGCATGGAAAGCACTTGTGCAGCTGTTTGAACATCATGACGTTCAACATTGCGAAAATGTTGTGTACCTTCGACCAAACCAATCACCGCAATATGTGGACGGCTAATTCTCCAAAGCAATAAAACAAATGTTGAGATCATGCCAATGATCAGACCTGTTGAAATATCTATACATACGACCCCAAAGAACGTGATCCACATAGCAATACCATCTGCTTTTGAATATTTCCATGCTTCAATAAAGGGTCTAAAGTCTACCAATTTCCAAATAGAGACAATAATCGTTGCAGCCAGAATGGCTAAAGGCAGGTTTTGAAAAAAACCAGTAAAGTATAAGCTCACTACAATAATCAATAATGATGATATCACTCCTGCCATAGGGGTTTGAGCGCCTGCATCTGCATTAACGACAGTACGAGATAAACTGCCTGTGACAGGAAAGGCTGAACTCAAACCAGCACTGATGTTGGCTAATCCCAAAGCGATCAGCTCTTGGTTACTATTCAGTTGACTACGATTTTGTAGCGCTGTTGCTTGGGCAATAGACAATGATTCAACAAAACTGATCATTGCGATCATGGTGGCGCCTGGCAACAGTTGCAGAACTAGAGCCCAGTTCCAATACGGCATATCGAGCGGAGGCATACCAGATGGAATTACTCCGACCGTTTTGATTCCAAATGTTTGCAGTTGGAAAAAATAGACTAAGGCGATCGACGCAACCACTAAAAATAAAGGAATGGTGCGCGAAAGTAATACAGTCGATCCGAACCAAGACTTAATGGCATGGCTGTTTAGTAGTTTGGGAGTGTAAATTAAAAAAGCGATGGCGCAGAGTCCAAAGACTAGCGTCCCTACGTGAGTGAGACTAATGTATTGCCAAACACTAGTCGCAAACTCGGGGATATTATTGGCTTTTAAAGGCAGATCAACAATAAACTTCAACTGACCCAAAGCAATGAGTAAGGCCGAAGCAATAATGAAACTTTGAATAACGGGATGGCTAATGAGTTGAATTAAAAAACCAAAGCGTAGCATCCCCAAACACAGAGAAATAACACCGACCATGAGCGCCAATAGACAGGCTGCCTGTATATAGACAGGTGAACCAACTTCGAACATTGAATTCAAAGTCGCAAAGGTCATCATGGAAATGATGGCAACGGGACCAATCGAAAGCGTGGGACTGCCGCCGATGATGGCATAAATAATCATCGGGATGATACTGGCATATAATCCTGTAATTGGAGGTAAACCTGCCAACATGGCGTATGCCATGCCTTGAGGAACCAACATGGCAATGACAATAAAGGATGCAAGTAAATCTGATTTAAAAGTAGGCGTGTCATAGTGCTTGAGCCACTGCCATGCGGGGAGATAAAGGCCTAGACGACGATTCCAATCAGACATAAAAAAATCTAAATCATAAATTTAGATATATTATGCATAAAAAATGCTAAGAAGTCTTAGCATTCATTATACTCACATCAAAAATAGCATAATTATTTGATTTTAAAGACGTGGTTTAGGGCAATACAACTGATATAAAGTATTTAAGACTTCTACCATACGTTCGTCTTTAATGGAGTAGTAAATTTGCTTACCGTCACGACGTGTATTTACGACATCGCTTTTGCGTAGCATCATCAATTGCTGAGAAAGTGTTGGCTGTTTGATGTCAGTAATTTCTTCAATTTGTGAAACATTAAGTTCTTGTTGCGACAAATGGCATAGAATTAATAAACGATCGGTATTGGCTAGAGATTTTAAAATACTCACAACAACTTCAGCAGAGTCGCGCATAGACGTGATTTCAAGTCCTGTGTTCATTTAAAACCTACTCATAAAACAAAACAACTGTGCGCTTAGTATAAAACCAAGCAGTTCATAATGTTGTGTTTTCATGTGTAATATGCATGGCTTTTAGTGAAATAAAATATTAGTTAAAGTTATATATACGTTCTATTTACATCAAAAATAGTTATCTTGAATATCACTTAAGTTCTCGATATTTATATAATTTAAGGATAAAAATTTAATAATATTTGTATTCTTTATGATTATTTATAATAAGCTTTTATTATTTTTTCATATATGAGTCTTATGACAGCATAATCTTTCATCTATTTATAAAATAGCACTATAAAATTTAAAAATATATGTATTTATTAAAGGCATAATTATTGCAACTTATTTTTTTTGACCAATAAGTAAATTTTAAGATGAATGTACAAATTTTTCCCTCAAATGAAGAAAGTGCAGAATATGTGGTTCTATCGTCTGGTTTAGGCGGACATGGTCAGTTTTGGCAACCCCAAATTCAAGTGCTACAGTCTAAGTTTCATGTATTGATTTACGATCAAGAAGGTTGCTGTGCTGATGCAGCATTATTAAAACCAGATTATTGTATGCGAGATTTGGGGCAGCAACTTTTGCTGATTTTAAAACAACATCATATTCAACGATTTCATTTTATTGGTCATGCATTGGGCGGCTTTATTGGTGCCGAATTAGCATATTTATGCCAACTGACAGCGTATCGTATGTTGTCCATCACGATTTTAAATGGCTGGGATACGCTAGATGCGCATACTTATAAATGCTTTGAAACACGAATCAATCTTTTAAAATGGGCTGGAACAGAAGCTTATGTCAAAGCGCAAGCATTGTTCTTATATCCACCCGCTTGGATTTCAGCAAATATAGAAAGTATTCAAAAACAAGAACAGCTCCAAGTTCAAAACTTTCCACCACATGAAAATGTATTACGACGACTGAGTGCTTTAATGGCTTTTCAACTGAGCGAGGAGATACGAGTGGCTTTGCAGAATATCCCTATGCATTTGATCGCGAACCAAGATGATTTCCTTGTGCCTTACCAACGCTCACAAAAGCTAAAACAGTTGTTTCCGCATGCGCAGTTGACTCTTTTAAGGCAGGGCGCTCATGCGGCGACTGTAACTGAGACAGCACGGATGAATAACGAAATATTGGGCTTTTTAATAGCACAGGAAAGTTTGGTTTAAATGTTAATTGTTTAATTCAACTTTATAAAATAAAGGTGTCTAGATTTTATATCTAGACACCTTTTTCTTTAGGCGAATACATTTAAAAAAACTAGTTTGGTTCATTTTCTGCACAATGTTCGACCATAGATCACAAATATAGTGCATGGTGATAATTATTATTTTACTTTTTGGTAAAAAATAAAAATAATTAAAATATAATAAATATTTGAAAATAAATAATAAAAATAAATTGGCACGGCTTATGCAAATGTATTTTTATCAAACAAAGAGTAAAAACTTTGCGCTGATTGAATATTTTTAATTCATCAGCATTCACCGAGGCCAGAGGATAAAAGAGATGAAAATAGGTGTGTTTTGCCCGATTGGAAATAATGGCTGGCTGCTTTCGGAAAGCGCCCCACAGTATATGCCTTCATTTGAACTAAACAAAAAAATTGTTCAACGCGCTGAGCATTATGGCTTCGACTTTGCTTTGTCGATGATTAAGCTGCGTGGTTTTGGCGGGAAAACTGAGTTTTGGGATCATAACCTTGAGACATTCACTTTGATGGCTGGGCTTGCAGCAGTAACCAGCAAAATCAAAATTTATGCAACAGCAGCGACATTGGTAATGCCACCTGCAATTGTGGCGCGTATGGCATCAACGATTGATTCTATTTCAAATGGGCGCTTTGGTTTAAATGTGGTGACAGGTTGGCAAGCTCCAGAATATACGCAAATGGGGATGTGGCCAGGAGATGAATATTTTGCACAACGTTATGAATATCTCTCGGAATATGTAGAAATTCTACGTGAACTTTGGGCAACAGGGCGTTCAGACTTCAAAGGAGAGCATTTTACCATGCAAGATTGTCGTGTCAGTCCACGTCCACAAGCAGACATGAAAATTATTTGTGCAGGTCAGTCTGATACAGGACTTGAGTTTTCTGCCAAATATGCCGACTACAACTTTGTCTTTGGTAAAGGGTTGAATACACCAACAGCCTATGCAGAAATCAATGACCGCTTAAAAGTACAAACGGATAAAACAGGCCGTGACGTGCAAACCTATGTGTTGTTCATGGTGATTGCTGCACAAACCGATGAAGAGGCACATGCAAAATGGCAAAAATATAATGCTGGTGCAGATATGGAGGCCATCAATTGGCTAATGAATCAAGGTGGTAAAGATACCAAATCTGGAGCAGATACGAACATCCGTCAAATGGCCTCTTCAGTTTCACCTGTGAATATCAATATGGGAACCTTAGTAGGCTCGTTTGAGCATGTTGCACAAATGTTAGATGAAATTGGTGAGATCCAAGGGACGGAAGGCATTTTGCTTACCTTTGATGATTTTGTACAAGGGGTCGAAGACTTTGGTCAGCGCATACAACCTTTAATGAAATGCCGTGAACATATCGTGGTTGAAGAGGACGTATCCCAAGCTATTTTGGAGAAAAGTGCATGAATGAGCCGATTGTCTGTACAGAATTTACTAAACAGTGCCTGCACGCAAAAACATTGAAAGCCGAACCTGAACATATTGCATTGGCACCTGAGCACACGGCATTGATTGTGATTGATATGCAAAATGCCTATACCTCAGAAGGTGGCTATTTGGATTTAGCTGGGTTTGATGTATCTAAAACTAGACCTGTGGTTGAAAACATTCAAAAGTCCGTTCTTGCTGCACATGCAGCGGGTATACAGGTGATTTACTTTAAAAATGGTTGGGATGATCAATATCGCGAAGCAGGAGGGATTGATTCGCCGAATTTCCATAAGTCGAATGCTTTAAAAACCATGCGCAAAAATCCTGAGCTACAGGGAAAGCTATTGGCAAAAGGTGGTTGGGACTTTGAGTTGATTGATGCACTAAAGCCAGAACCACAAGACTTGGTGATTGAAAAGCCTCGTTATAGCGGATTTTTTAATACCGCACTGGACAGCATGTTGCGGGTACGTGGAATCCGAAATTTAGTTTTTGTTGGTATTGCGACCAATGTTTGTGTTGAGTCAACTCTCAGGGATGGTTTTTTCTTGGAGTATTTCGGGGTAGCTCTTAAGGATGCGTGCTATCAGGCTGGGCCCGTCGAAGCACAAGAAGCAAGTCTCTATAACATCAAAACCTTTTTTGGTTGGGTATCTGATACACAAAGTTTTGTAAACACCTTTCAGACCTCTGGCAATAAGCCTCTGGCAAAAACAGCATAAGCCAAACATACAATAGATTAAAGGAAGTCTCATGCCTAAAGAAATTATTGTGCCAGAAGGCACAGCGAAACCACTGGCTCCATTTGTACCTGCGACTAAGGCTGACAATATCGTCTATGTATCAGGCACTTTAGCTTTTGATGAACAGAACAATGTTGTCCATGTGGGCGATGCAGCTGCACAAACTCGACATATTTTAGAGACTATTAAACGAGTCCTTGAAACAGCTGGCGGTACGATGGATGACGTGACTTTTAACCATATTTTTGTGAAAGATTGGGGGGATTATGGTGCGATTAATGCTGTATATGCCGAATATTTTCCAGGTGATAAGCCCGCGCGCTATTGTGTCCAAACTGGATTGGTTAAGCCTGATGCTTTAGTGGAAATTGCTTCGGTTGCACATGTGGCTTGAGTTGAATAATCAAATTTTAACGTCCTGAATGGAGGAATTTGACATTCAGGACATGGAGAATACGATGAATGCAAAACTATTACACCAAGATCAGGTTGAAGCCATGCTAAACACTATAGTGCCTGAAGAAAAAGCGGAAGTGATATTGGATCAACACCTGTTCCGTCAAGGCATGGCGAATCTTGGTGCTGCGGTTAATGTGATTACGACGGATGGTGCAGCGGGTCAGGCAGGTTTTACTGCATCGGCAGTATGTAGTGTGACAGATACACCACCGACCTTATTGGTCTGTTTAAACCGTTCATCTTCTGTGTTTGATACATTTAAAACAAATCAAGTACTGTGTGTGAATACGCTATCGAGCCAGCAACAACATTTATCTAACGTATTTGGAGGCAAAACTCCAATGTCTGAACGTTTTGCTCAAGGCACATGGTCCACACTTTTGACCAATGCTCCAGTCTTGGATGATGCCTTAGTGAGTTTTGACTGCGAAGTGGTGCAGAGTATGTCTGTGGGGAGTCATGATGTTCTGTTTTGCCAAGTCAAAGCCATGAAGCAAAGTTGTGGACTGAATGCACTTATGTATTTTAAGCGTGGTTATTGCGAGCCATTACCAATGTGTTAATTCAAAAAATCCTACTTTTAAGGGAGGGGAAACCCATGCAAACAAAAGAATCGTGGTTTCCAAAATTTAAGCCTTATCAAGGCGATTTAGATACAACTGCTGTGCAAACAGATGAGTACTTGCCCGTAGGCAAAAGCATTATTTTAGGATTACAACATGCTTTCGCCATGTTCGGTGCAACTGTGCTTGCGCCATTGCTGATGGGTTTTGATCCGAACTTAACTATCTTTATTACAGGGATTGGTACGATACTTTTCTTCCTAATGACTGGCGGACGTATGCCAAGTTATTTGGGGTCTAGCTTTGCCTTCATTGGTGCAGTGGTTGCAGTCACAGGCTACACGGGTGTCGGATCAAATCCAAATCTTTCGTTAGCATTGGGTGGAACCATTGCATGTGGTGTATTGTACGCTTTAATTGGCTTAATTGTGATGCGTACAGGCACAGCATGGATTGAAAAGTTGATGCCACCTATTGTGACAGGCGCTATCGTAATGATCATTGGTTTACACCTTGCACCTGTTGCAATTAAAAGTGTATCGGCCAATCAATTTGACTCTTGGATGGCCTTAATCACAATTATTTGTATTAGTGTGATTGCGGTATTTACCAAAGGGATGGTGCGCCGCTTATTGCTTCTTTTAGGCTTGGTTGCATCCTATTTTATTTACTTCTTACTGACCAATGTCATGGGTTTTGGTACTGCAATTGACTTTGCCAAAGTTGGTCAAGCAGCATGGTTTGGTTTACCGACTTTCCATAGCCCAACCTTTGATGTAAATGCCATGATGTTGATTGCACCTGTTGCAATTATTTTGGTGGCGGAAAACTTAGGACATTTCAAAGCAGTTTCAGCGATGACTGGGAAAAATTTGTCTCCTTATATGGGTCGTGGTTTCTTTGCGGATGGCGTGTGCACTACGCTTTCAGCTTCAGTTGGTGGAACAGGGATGACGACTTATGCTGAAAACATTGGAGTCATGGCGGTCACTAAAGTTTATTCAACCACAATCTTTGTTTTTGCAGGTGTGTTTGCCATTTTACTGGGGCTTTCCCCTAAGTTTGGTGCAGTGATTAGTACGATTCCCGTTGCACTCTTGGGTGGTGCATCCATTGTTGTTTTCGGTTTGATTACGGTTGCGGGCGCAAAAATTTGGGTCGATAACAAAATTGATTTTACCAAGAATAGTACTTTAATGATTGGTGCGGTGTGTCTGATTATGGGAACAGGTAATTACAGCTTACAAATTGGTAGTTTTGACCTAGGTGGTATTGGCACCGCAACACTAGCAGCTATTCTTCTTAATCTTTTCTTAAACCGAGGCAGTGAAAATGAGCAGGCCATAGAAAAGTCGGATGACCAAATCAATAGCACTATTGCACACGGTTAGGAGTACGTTTTGAGTCTGAATATTGCATTTATAGGACTGGGCGCAATGGGTTGGCATATGGCCTCCCATTTGCCAAAACTGGGTCATAATGTTTGGGTGTGGAATCGCACATCGGAAAAAGCTGCATTGCATGCGCAAACCTTTGGCACTGAGCCCGTTCAAATCCAACAAGCGGTGCAAGCCGATATTATATTTTCATGCTTACCGACCAGCGCAGATGTTGAAGCTTTAATTACATTACATCCACCTAAGTCTGAAAGTTTATGGGTGGACTGTACCAGTGGCGTGCCTGAGTCTGCGCAGCGAATTTCCACTGATTTGGCAGCACGTGGTGTAACTTACTTAGATGCACCTGTTTCGGGTCAAACCATTGGTGCTGAACGCGGTACGTTAACGGTTATGGTAGGTGGCAATATCGCTGGATTTGAAAGGGCAAAACCGATCATTCAGGCATTTGCGGGGCTGATTGAATACGTCGGGGAAAGTGGTGCAGGCTTTGCAGTTAAGGCGGTGAACAATACACTCATGGCAACACACTTATGGGCTCTGTCCGAGGGTTTGTCTATTTTGAAGCATCGAGGCGTTGATTTGGTCGGAGCATTGAGTTGTATCAATCACTCTAGCGGTAAAAGTACGATGTCTGAAACGGTGATGGCGCAAAAAGTTTTGAGCCGAACTTTTCAAAAAACTTTTGCTTTAAACCTGTTGCAAAAAGATATTGGCATTGCGTTGGATTTGGCGGAGGAAGGACAGATGAAAACTCCTATTTTTCATACAACGCAGGAATTGTTTTTAAAAACAGATCGAGAACAGGCTCCGCAAGTGGATTTTAGCGCGGCAGTCACGGAGTTGGAAAAGTGGAATAGCCTAACACTAATATAAGTGGCTCACTTGGTACTAAAAGTATGGGGAAACCCATACTTTTTCCGTTTAAATGATTTATTTATCAAATAAAAACATATGCACGACCAAATGTCAGTTTGCATTTAAAAATCAGGGTATGATAATCAATACATCATTAAAAACAACATAGGAAACATTGCTATGAGTACGGATTCAGCTTTTCCAACGCCTCATAATTTAGGGATAGCGGTTTATAGTAATAACGCAGAAGCGATTGGTAATACCCCATTGGTTCGTATCAACCGAATTATACAAAGCCCAGCAACCGTTTTAGCCAAAGTTGAAAGCCGTAACCCAGCATTTTCAGTCAAATGCCGTATCGGGGCTGCACTTATTGCAGATGCTGAAGCGCGTGGTGTACTTAAAGAGGGAATGCACATCGTAGAGCCTACCAGTGGGAATACTGGGATTGCTTTGGCATTTGTTGCTGCAGCAAAAGGCTATGCATTAACCCTGACTATGCCATCAAGTATGAGTATCGAACGCCGTAAAGTAATGAAAGCTTTAGGTGCTAACTTGGTGCTTACCGACCCTGCAAAAGGCATGCGTGGTGCGGTAGAAGAAGCACAGCGTTTAGTAGATGAAAACCCAGAAACTTATTTTTTACCACAGCAGTTTGAAAATCCAGCAAACCCAGCTATCCATGAAGCAACTACAGGCCCTGAAATTTGGGAAGCAACAGGTGGTAAAGTTGATATTTTAGTGGCTGGTGTCGGAACAGGCGGTACGATTTCTGGGATTTCAAGTTATTTTGAAAAAGTAAAAAAACAAGCCTTGTACTCAGTTGCGGTAGAACCTGCTGAGTCGCCGATTATAGGGCAAACCAAACGTGGCGAAGCTTTGACACCTGGACCACATAAGATTCAGGGGATTGGCGCTAATTTTATTCCTAAAAACTTAGACCTTGACTTGGTCGATGAAGTGATGCCAATTGATGCTGCAACAGCAATTGATTGGGCACGTAAAACAGCAAGTCAAGAGGGTATTTTAGTGGGTATTTCAAGTGGTGCAGCGATGGCTGCTGCAGCAGAACTTGCAGTACGCCCTGAAAATGCGGGTAAAACCATTGTGGTGATTTTACCTGATGGTGGTGAGCGTTATTTATCTTCAGTTTTGTTTGAAGATATTTCAGCTGATTAATTGGATGTAAATGTAAAAAGCCAAACATCAACTGTTTGGCTTTTTATTATTTTAGTCGCTTAAGCAGTTTTGAAACTTAAAGGACTGCGTGTGAAATTTTATCAGGTGTCATGAGGGCTTGATTAACATACAGTTTAATCAGGCGTTCGCGTGAACCAATTGATTTTTGATAATACGTTGAATTGAGCAACAAAGAGGCACCGTAGGTCACTGTCCATACATAAGATAAATAATCACGAATGGACATTGCGCTATCTAAAGACTTTAAGTAGTCAGAGGTCATGTCTTTAATTTCGATAATACGTTGCTCACGTATTTGATAGAGCTTCTCAAAAAGTTCTTTAAGTTTACGTTCGCTATTGGTTAAACGTTCTTCAATAACGTGCAGTAAAATCGTACGATTTGAATTTAACATGTTGTACAACATGTATTCAGAAACATAGGTTTTAATATCATTATTGTACTTCTGAGAAATTTCCAGCAAGCGAGTTTCATTCAATATAATCAACTCCAAATAGAGTTGGTTCTTACTTTTGAAATGCTTGTAAATTGTACCCTTGGCAATATCGAGTTCCGTTGCTAATTCGCTTAAGGTGATGTCTTGATTATTATCTAATAACAAAGTCTCAGCCATAGCTAAAATTTTCTCTTTGCGTAATAGAAAATTCTGTTGGCGTACTGAAGTCATTGGCTTTTCCAGTATATTTTATGAGAACTATAGAGAGGCTATTTAACTCGGTTCAATATTTAAATTCAACTAAGGTCTTGAATATTACTACAATCGTTTTAAAAATATCCACTTGTTCAAGAATTGAAATAAATTTGTTTGCAACAGCTGAAGACAACTGTCAGTAAAGTTAGCCTCTAGAGATCACTTTTATGGAAATACATTTCATTTTTGTGATTTTTACACTATTGTCAGAAAAACTATATATTGCCTTAAACGTAGTGATGGATAGTTCTGGCTCAGATCTAAGCCTACATTGGTTATTGCGTGTTGAACTATTCGGATGCTTCGATTCTATCGAATATTACCGATTGCGCAAGATCATAACGTTGTGAGCGAAATCGTGGACTAAAGGCATCAAAAATAAGGCGTTTAAATTGAGCCTTTATTAAGACGAAGAATAGTTATGGAGCGTTTTTGAGTGCATAAAATGTCGCTTAAAAACAAATAAACATCAAAAAGGATGAATGGAAAATGATTGTTATTGTAGACGGTGTACGTACAGCAATGGGTGGCTTTCAGGGTTCGTTGTCGGCATGTACAGCACCTGAACTTGGTGCGGTCACGATTAAAGAAGTGCTAAGCCGTTCTGGCTTACAACCGACTGATGTAGACGAAGTCATTTTTGGTTGTGTCCTTCCAGCGGGGCTTAAACAGGGCCCTGCACGTCAAGCAATGCGCATTGCAGGTCTACCAGACTCAACAGGTGCAACAACCATCAATAAAATTTGTGGCTCGGGGATGAAAGCCGTCATGCAAGCGGCTGACGCGATTAAAGCAGGTTCAGCTGAAATTGTGGTGGCAGGTGGTATGGAGTCGATGTCAAATGCGCCGTACCTACTTGAAAAAGCACGTGCGGGTTACCGTATGGGACATGGTAAAACAACCGATCACATGTTCCAAGAAGGCTTAGAGGATGCTGAAACAGGTCTGTCGATGGGTGTCCTTGCTCAAGAAATGGCAGATCAAAAAGGCTATACCCGTGAACAGCAGGATCAGTATGCCATTGGTTCTTTAAATAAAGCCGTTGCTGCGATTCAAGGTGGCTACTTTAAAGATGAAATCGTGCCTGTGACAGTGAGTAGTCGTAAAGGTGATGTTGTAGTTGATCAGGATGAGCAACCCCTCAATGCCAAAGTGGATAAAATTCCAACTTTACGCCCAGCATTCAAAAAAGACGGCACGATTACCGCGGCAAATTCGAGTTCTATTTCAGATGGGGCTTCTGCATTGGTTGTAACTTCATCTGATGTTGCAGACGCACGTGGTCTGAAACCATTGGCAAAAGTTGTGGCTTATGCCAGCAATTCTCAGCATCCATCTGAGTTCACCATTGCCCCTGTAGGTGCCATTGAGAAAGTTTTAGCCAAAGCAGGTTGGTCTGCTGATGATGTTGACCTGTGGGAAGTCAATGAAGCCTTTGCGATGGTCACCATGCTTGCAATTGACGGTTTTCATTTAGACCCTGCTAAAGTGAATGTGAATGGTGGTGCTTGTGCACTTGGACATCCATTGGGTTCTTCTGGTTCTCGTATTATCGTGACTTTACTGCATGCTTTGAAACGTACTGGTGGGAAAAAGGGTGTAGCTGCTTTATGTATCGGTGGTGGCGAGGCGACTGCTATTGCCGTCGAGCTGTTGGGTTAAAGCTGTAATATCTTTAGCTGTGCCTGTGAAGAAAATACTTTAAATAGCTATAATTCGGCATGGTTGATTTCATCAAAGGTTCGATTGATTCGGGCCTTTTTTGTTATGTAAAATATATGCAGAACATGCGACATAAATTTTCAGGAAAAGTATCTATTGTTTAGTACAGCTAAAGGTATAATTCATGTGCTTTTATTGTTGAAACGTCTGATATTAGACCTAGATGCTTATAATAGTAAGTTTTGAGCATTGGATCATCGCTATAATGGGTAGATGATGGATCGTCTACCATCACATGCATATAAGGAATATTTTTTTCGTGTTTGAACTGGACTGTAAATTACTCAGTATCTTTTTTTACGTTTATAAGTTTAAGAGTGTATCGCTTGCGGCAGATCATTTAGAAATGAGTCAACCGACGGTGAGTAATATTCTGAATAAAATTCGCCAACATTATAATGATCCGCTGTTTTTGCGGATTGGCAACGAAATGATGCCGACAGAGTTGTCTAAGCAATTGTTTCCGTTGGTCAGTGAGGCTTTAAACAAGGTTGAAATCATCAATAACTTTACGATTGATTTCGACCAAGCCACTTCGCAGCAACAGTTTAGTTTGGCTATGACTGATGTTTCGCATTTGGTGTTGTTGCCGAAAATTTCGCAGTATTTGAAGAAACATGCACCACATATTCGTTTGAATATCCGTCCGATCACCTCTGAAACCAGTTATCAAATGGCAAATGGTGAAATTGACTTGGCGTTGGGTTTTTTACCGCAATTGGAAAATGGTTTTTACCAACAGCAACTGTTTGAGCAGTATTATGTGGTGATTGCAGCCAAAGATCATCCGCGTTTGACCGGTGATAGTATCAGCACAGCGCAATACTTGGCTGAGTCACATATTGATATTGATGCAGGCATGGGACATTACCATATTGAAAACGAGCTGCTTAATTTAGAACTAAAGCGTGACATTTTAATGCGTTTACCGAGCTATTTGGGGGTAGGCTTGGTGGTACAAGAAACAGATGCAATCGCCACAGTTCCATACTATTTGAGTGAAGTTCTACTTTCACGTGGCAATTTAAAGATCTTTAATGCGCCAATTGCCTTTCCAAGTTATGGAGTGAAACAGTATTGGCACATGTCTTGTCATCATAAAACCAGCCACCAATGGCTGCGTCATATGTTTCATGAAATTTTAATGAAATAGCATTTTTAAAAATTTGATGCTTTTTATTGGTGCGTATAGCAAAGATATTCGTGCTGAAAATTGAAAGCGCCCGTTTATTGCTCATAAATGGTATTACAAAGCTTGAAAATCGTAATACTAAATTGGCACGGCCTTTGCACAATCTAAACTGAAAGAGTGATCTAGGGTTCCGATACATTTTTGATGTATGTCTGTGACCGAGAGTTCACGGTTCGTAAGAACTACACGGAGGGATAAAAGCCCGGGAGGTAAACAGTTACGATTTAGGCAGAGGCGCATGAGCACAATAACATATCACGACGATAACGCACTATGGACTGAACTTTTACCGGGTGGACATCACTGGTCTGGGCGTATTCAACGTGGCACAGTCTTACAGTTTAAAGCCTTAGGGGCACAAGCTAACGTTTCTCTTTTCTGCGTCAACAGTGAAGATAAGCTCGAACGTTTTAATATGCCAGATAGTTTAAAGGCACAGCATACGGCATTTCTAAGTGCAGGACATGTGTTGTATTCGGACTTAGGTCGGGTTATGGCCTCAATTGTTCAAGACGATCATGGTTGGAATGATGCCTTGTGTGGTCCGAGTCGCACAGAACAAATTCAAAAACAATTCGGCACTCAAACTTTCCAAGATGCACGAAATAAGATGTATCGGAGTGGACGAGACAGTCTGTTACTTGAAATGACCAAGTTTTCATTAGGTCAAACCGACCTGTCAGCTACGGTCAACCTATTCTCCAAGGTTCGTCCTGATGATGCGGGCAACTTATCTTATATTGATACTGACAATACCCATCAAATCATTGAACTGCGTTTTGAGATGGACTGTCTGGTGTTCTTATCTGCCGCACCACATGGTTTGAGCCAAGTCGTAAAGTATCAGCCTGCCGATATTCAAATGAGTTTATTCAAAGCCTCCGCTTTAACCGCACATGATATTTGTCGTGATTCATGCCCGCAAAACCAACGCGGTTTTCAAAACAACGCGCGTTATTACGCATTTGATGCTGTTTAAGCCCAAGGAGAGTACGCATGACCATTTTACAAGCATTTGATCAAGCTGTTTTAAATGAAGTCTGTCCAGCGGGTGAGGCATGGATGGGTGAAGTCAAGAAAGGGCAGTATTTCCGTATTATTGATCTCGAAGGCAATCAAGCGGTCGATACCTTATTTATTTCTGCGAGCAACCCTGAAGAGCGTTACAGTGCAACTGATACTTTAGCCATCAATCAGCAGATTTATCTCGAAAAAGGCACAGCTCTATATACCAACTATGGCAACAAAATTGCCACGATCCATGATGATAAATGTGGTCGTCATGACACCTTGGGTGGCGCTTGTTCATGTGAAAGTAACACCGTACGTTATGCACACGACACATTTCCGATGCACAGCTGTCGCAATAACTTTATGACAGCTTTAGCTTTGCACCCAATTGCGAAAAAGCATGGACTGAATGTTCGTCATATTGGGCCGAATATTAATTTCTTTATGAATGTTCCTGTGAGCAGTGAGGGACATCTCAAATTTGACGATGGAATATCGGCACCCGGTAAATATGTTGAAATTCAAGCGGAGATGGATCTTATCGTGCTGATTTCTAACTGCCCGCAGCTGAACAATCCATGTAATGCCTATAACCCGACCAAAATTCAACTGATTGTGCGTGAAGGTAAGGAGTAATTAGCATGTTTAAAAAAGTTCTCATTGCCAACCGTGGTGCAATTGCCTGCCGAGTAATTCGTACATTAAAGAATTTAGGCATTCAGTCTGTTGCGGTGTATTCAGAAGCAGATCGTGATTCCTTACATGTGACTTTGGCTGATGAAGCGGTATTTATTGGTGATAGCCCAGCCAGTCAAAGTTATTTAAATATTGAAAAAATTTTACAGGTTGCCAAAGAGACGGGCGCTGAAGCCATTCATCCGGGTTATGGATTCCTGTCTGAAAATGCCGAATTTTGTGACTTGTGTGAGTCACAGGGCATTGTGTTTTTAGGGCCAAATTCTGCACAAATGCGTAGTTTTGGTTTAAAGCATACCGCACGCGAACTTGCCATTCAGGCGGATGTGCCATTGTTACCGGGTAGCCAGCTTTTAGCAGACGAAGCGGAAGCACTGATCGAAGCAAATCGTATCGGCTATCCCGTTATGCTGAAAAGTACTGCAGGTGGTGGCGGTATTGGTATGCGTTTGGTGTGGAACGAAGTTGAGTTGAAAGATGCTTATGCAACCGTATCTTATTTGGCACAAGCCAATTTTAAAGATGCAGGTTTGTATTTAGAAAAGTTTGTAGAAAATGCGCGGCATATTGAAGTCCAAATCTTTGGGGATGGCCAAGGTTTGGTTTTGGCTTTGGGAGAGCGAGACTGTTCAGTACAGCGCCGTAATCAGAAAGTAATTGAGGAAACTCCAGCACCGCATTTAAATGATGAACAACGTGATTATATTCAAGGTGTTGCAATTCAACTGATGCAGTCAGTGAATTACCGTTCGGCAGGTACGGTTGAATTTGTGATGGATACTGACACCCAAAAATTCTATTTCTTGGAGGTGAATACACGGTTGCAAGTTGAACATGGTGTGACCGAACAAGTGTTTGATGTAGACCTTGTGGAATGGATGGTCACTTTAGGTAGCGGTGACTGGACTGCACCGATAGAGGCGCTTAAATCTAAAGGTCATTCGATTCAAGTCCGTTTATATGCTGAAGATCCAATTAAGAACTTTCAACCCAGTGCTGGCTTACTGACTTATGTCGACTTTGACCCACAAGCACGCAATGAAACATGGGTCGAAACAGGTTCAAATGTATCTTCCTTTTATGATCCGATGATTGCCAAAATCATTGTGACCTGTGAGAACCGTGAAAGGGCAATTCAAGCCATGAGTGATACTTTGGCAAAAACTTCAGTGGCAGGAATTGAAACTAATCTTGAGTATTTACAAAATATTATTGACTGTGACGTGTTTAAAATAGGGATACAGACCACACGTTTTTTAAATACTTTTGAGTGGATAACCCAAAAAATTGAGGTGTTACAGTCCGGTATTCAAACCTCAATACAAGACGTCAATGGTCGTTTGGGTTACTGGGATGTTGGAGTGCCACCATCGGGTGCGATTGATCCTTTATCTTTAAATATAGCCAATCAACTATTGGGGAATTCATTTAATACCGCAGGGCTAGAATGTACATTACAAGGCCCAACTTTAAAGTTTCACTGTGACAGCCAAATCGTGATTACGGGTGGTGAGATGTTTGCGACATTGGATGGTGTCGACGTTGCCATGTGGCAGACCCTTAATGTTAAAAAAGGGCAAATCCTTAAAACGGGTAAAATCACCACAGGTTGTCGCAGTTATATTGGTATTAAAGGCGGGCTGAATGTACCCGCCTATTTAGGCTCGCAAGCGACTTTTACTTTAGGTCAGTTTGGTGGTCACGCAGGACGCAATTTACTCATTGGAGATATGTTGCCCATTACGGCTTATACCTCAGCAGAAACTGTTGCACTCAGCGCAGCACAGGTACCAAGCTTTAGCAATGCTTGGAACATCGCGGTGATGTATGGACCGCATGGTGCGCCCGACTTTTTCACTAAACGCGATATTGAGCGCTTCTTTGAGCAAGAGTTTGAAATTCACTTTAACTCAAGTCGTACAGGCATCCGCTTAGTGGGGGAAAAACCTGAATGGGCACGTACCGATGGTGGTGAGGCAGGACTACATCCTTCAAATATTCATGATAATGCTTATGCCATTGGCGCGATTGACTTCACTGGAGATATGCCGATTATTTTAGGGCCCGATGGTCCAAGCTTAGGTGGTTTCGTTTGCCCAGCGGTGGTGGTTAGTTCAGAACTATGGAAAATTGGCCAGCTTAAAGCGGGTGATAAAGTTAAATTTATCCCAATTTCTTATGATCAAGCTCAAGCATTAAATCAAAAATATCATGCCGCGTTAAAAGCGGATACGACTGAAAATGTAGATTTTGCCCCAAGCTTGCATGCTGAAATGGACACACTCTCAGATGCAGTTTTGGCGACTCTAAAAGGTGTGAACGCTGCACCTGATGTGACTTATCGCCCCGCAGGGAACAGTTATTTATTGGTTGAATACGGAGAGTTGGTTTTAGACCTCAATTTACGTTTCCGTATTCACGCTTTAATGCAATGGGTCAAAGACCAAAGTATCGAAGGGATTATTGATTTAACCCCAGGAATTCGTTCGCTACAAATTCATTTTGATTCATTGGTGCTAGATCAAAAGCATTTGTTGGCATTATTACAGCAAGCAGAAAGTGAATTGCCTGACGTGACCGCAATGGAAGTGCCGTCGCGTACAGTCTATTTACCTTTGGCTTGGGAAGACTCGCAAACCCAGCTGGCAACTGAGCGCTATATGCAAACGGTACGTCCAGATGCGCCGTGGTGTCCAGATAATATTGAATTTATCCGCCGCATCAATGGACTAGAGTCAAAACAAGCGGTGAAGGATGTTGTGTATAGTACCAATTATTTGGTCATGGGCTTGGGGGATGTTTACTTGGGGGCACCTGTGGCAACACCACTGGATCCACGCCATCGTTTAGTGACCACCAAATATAATCCTGCACGTACATGGACGCCTGAAAATGCAGTCGGCATCGGTGGAGCGTATATGTGTGTCTATGGCATGGAAGGCCCTGGCGGTTATCAGTTTGTTGGGCGTACCACCCAAATGTGGAGTCGTTACCGCAAAAATCCAGACTTTGAACAGGATAAGCCATGGTTACTGCGCTTCTTTGATCAAATTAAATTTTATGAAGTATCTGAATCAGAATTGATGCAAATGCGGGAAGACTTTAAAGCAGGGCGCTTAAAGCTCCGTGTAGAAGATGGGGTTTTAAATCTAAAAGAATATAATGATTTCCTCATTGAAAATGCAGCATCCATTTCAAGTTTTAAAGCAGTACAGCAAGCGAACTTTGATGAGGAACGCCGTCGTTGGCATGCAGCCGGTTTGGTTGAATATGTTTCTGAAAGTCTTGATGCGGTTTTAGATGACAGTGAAATTCAGATTCCTGAAGGTGGCTGTGCAGTAGAGTCGCACATGCCGGGTTCTATTTGGAAAATTGAGTGTAATTCTGGAGATGTGGTAGAAGAAGGAGCGACATTAGCTGTGATTGAAGCTATGAAAATTGAAATTCCAATTATTGCCCCAGAACGTATGCGTGTTGAGTCCATTACTATTGAAAAAGGACAAACGGTCAAAACAGGTCAGGTACTGTTTACGTTAGCCCCTGTTGCTTAAACTCAAATATTCCTAAATGAAAGGATTGCTAGGGCAGTCCTTTTTATTGCGTTTCAAAGCAGATAAATCTAATCACTACATCATTTTGTTAAATAAAGCTTCCGATGCGTAGCAGAAAATAGATTGTTATGAAATGGTTATAAAATGATGTTTTGCATGAAAATATGCTAATTTAGTACGACGCTAAAAAACATTATGGCTTGTATGAAAAAAACATTACTCGGCATGTTATTCATGTTAACTACATCAGTAGTTATGGCAAATACGCCAAATCAGACTGAGGTCACTCAAGCATCAAATCAAAATAATATTCGCGTGATGACTCGCCCAGAAATCGTGGGTTTGTGGGGAATGGAGCTACCAAACAACAGGAAATGCGTTGAATACTATAATTTTAAAAGTAATAGCGATGTCGTGATCAAAAGTGGCGAGGAATGGTCTACAGGAATTTACGACTATCAACCGTCAAACGATCAAAATGTTCAGTTGCCCGCACTCATTTTGCAAGTGAAGTATGATAATAATGAAGTCGATTGTTCTGGCTTAAAAGAAGATCAATCTGGTGAAATGTCTCAATACTTTGTGAAATGGAAAAGCCCATCAACCATTAACTTCTGTGCCAATGATAAAGGTCAGCAGTGCTTTGCAACACTACGCCGTGTTTTGCCTTAAGTATTTGTATCGTCTATAAAAAAACCGCGATTAATCGCGGTTTTTTTTAGAAAGACTAATCAACTCTTTAGATTAGTCTTTATCTTGATGACCTTCAATTTGCTTTAACAAGTGTTTTTCAAGATAGTGAATATCCATCGCTTGTTCGCAGAACTTTTTATCTTGAAGAATCAAATCTTTGTGCAATGGAATATTGGTTTTAATTCCAGTCAAAATCATTTCATCAAGTGCTTGGCGCATACGTGCAAGAGATGTTTTACGATCTTTACCGTGTGCGATCAGCTTCGCGATCATCGAGTCATAATAAGGTGGAATGCTATAGCCTTGATAGATATGTGAATCAAGACGAATACCTGCACCACCTGGTACATAAAAGTTCTCAATTTTACCTGGTGAAGGTAAGAAGGTCGTTGGATCTTCAGCATTGATACGGCATTCAATCGCATGGCCTTTGACTTCAACTTGATCTTGTTCAATTTCAAGACCCAAGCCACCAGCAATGCGGAGCTGTTGTTCAATAATGTCGATACCTGTCACCATTTCAGTTACAGGGTGCTCAACTTGAACACGTGTATTCATCTCAATAAAGAAGAATTCACCATCTTCAAACAAGAACTCAAAGGTACCTGCACCACGGTATTGCATTAATTTACAAGCATTTACGCAAGCTTCTAAAATGTCAGCACGTGCTTGCTCAGGTAAGTTTGGCGCAGGCGCTTCTTCTAACACTTTTTGATGGCGACGCTGTAAAGAACAGTCGCGGTCATAGAGATGAATCGCGTGACCATTACCGTCAGCAAGAACTTGAACTTCAACGTGACGAGGTGTTTGCAGGAAACGTTCCATATACACCGTGTCATCGCCAAACCACATTTCAGCATCACGCTGTGCAGCTTGAACAGATTCAAGTAGGGTGTCGACACGTTCTACAATACGCATACCACGACCACCACCACCAGAAGCAGCTTTCACGATCAATGGGAAACCAATTTCTTTGGCTTCTGCTAAAGCATTTTGAGGTGTAACTGCATTTGCAGATCCCGGTACGGTTGGAACACCTGCTTTACGCATTGCGGTAATGGCAGAAACTTTGTTACCCATCAAACGAATATGTTCAGGGCGTGGTCCAATGAAAATGAAACCTGAGTTTTCTACAATTTCAGCAAATTCAGCATTTTCTGATAAGAAGCCATAACCTGGGTGAATGGCATCTGCACCTGAAATTTCAGCTGCTGTAATAATGGCAGGAATATTCAAGTAGCTTTCACTGCTTGCACCTGGTCCAATACATACTGCTTCATCTACAAAACGTAGGTGCATTAAGTCTTTGTCAGCATCTGAATAGATCCCTACAGTCTTAATCCCTAAAGTTTTGCAGGCACGGGTGATGCGCAGGGCAATTTCACCACGGTTTGCAATTAAAACTTTTTGCAACATTATGAGTCCCCGTCTATTACGCGCGGTAGCGGAATAATGGTTGACCGAATTGGATCACTTCGCCGTTTTTCACTAAAATTTCTTCAACTACACCGCTTTGCGTTGCTTCAATCGGGTTCATGATTTTCATTGCTTCGATAATACCAAGTGTTTCACCAGCCGTGATTGTTTGACCGACTTTAACAAATGGCGCTTCACCTGGGCTAGGAGCAGCATAGAACACACCAACCATTGGCGAAGTTTCTACAGCACCACGTGGTGTTTTTGCTGCTGGAGCTTGGGCAACAGGAGCTGCCATAGCAACAGGAGCACCAGCTGCAACAACTGGACTGCGACGAGTAAGAGCAATAGATTGATCGCCTTCTTTAACTTCAATCGCTTGTAAGTCAGATTCAATCATCAGGTCGATGAGTTTCTTGATTTTACGAATATCCATGTGACAGTATTCCTAATTATGATTGCGTAGAGGATTGAATTTTGTTGAGAGCGTAATTGAGCGCAGCGCTATAACCTTGAGCGCCTAAGCCACAAATCACGCCAATGGCTTTATCTGATAAATATGAATGATGTCTAAACGCTTCGCGCGCATGAACATTTGATAAATGAACTTCAATAAATGGAATGGCTACACCAAGTAGCGCATCACGAATTGCCACGGAAGTGTGGGTGAGCGCAGCAGGGTTGATAATAATAAATTGCACGCCATCCGCTTGGGCTTGATGAATACGGTCGACAATGGCACCTTCCCAATTACTTTGGAAAGTGTCGAGAGAAATGGAAGCATGTTTAGCTTGGGCGATGAGTTGTTGGTTGATGTCTTTTAGCGTTAGAGAGCCATAAACTTCTGGTTCACGCATTCCTAGCAAATTTAGATTCGGTCCATGAATAACCAAAATGGTCGAACTCATTTAGCTTGCTCCATTTATAAGTTGCAATAATTCTTTGCAAGATGGCTGCAAAGTTTGCGTATTATGGCATAAAGTTCTACATTTTTTTTATAGTTTGTTTGAATTGACGTAGATGCTTAGTGCCAAACTTCGGCAATATAATGTAAATTTTGCAAGGAATTGGCAATGTTAAAAGATTACAAATTTTCGAATGATTACTCTTTTTTACATTGTAAGTTAAATTGACCAAAAACTGCATTTTTGTTTTAGGTTTACAGCATGTAAATGACGTAGTTACCCATGCGAAAAACAGTATGATTCTGTTGATCACGCTGAAATTTATTACAGTATCTTAACCGATTTTTAAGTGCTAACACTGTATATCAAAATAACAGTACTGTCTGAAAGTGTTTGTATCTGCTGACTTGGCTATCAAACCGCATTATCGCGCAGGCTCGAATAAATCAGATTTCAAAGTCTTTATAAAGCAGCATATTTTCTAAAGTGAATAGAAATATAACATCACTTTCTTTAAATAAAACATAAGTTTGTTACATCAATATTTAGAAATGCTTTATTTTATTCACGGATGTATTCTGACAGTTACATGTTATGAAAATAATGGAATTATCCTAGGCGGGATGTGGCCAAGCCTAAAGCTATAGTTATTTCTTTAGTTTTCGACTTGTTTTTTTTGCCTATGTTTAGTTGTGAGTGAATTGTAGCTTGTATGTCTGAATACTTGGTTTTGGGTAAAAAAAATACAGTCATTTCATATGGTTTTTTGATCCAAAGATTGGCTCAATCACGCCATGATTGGCTATTTTGTTCACGAGAGCGTTCTTGATCATGACAAAAGTAGCAGAGTAGTGCAGGTTGGGTATTGGCAATAAGTACGATAGAGTCGGAAAAGGTCTAAAATACATAAGTATTTATGGTTGTTTTATATGCAGTTTTTAATTCGCTGACGACAGAAATATAAAAAACAGCCCGCAATGAGCTGTTTTTTTATCAGGTAAAACGATTAGGCAATAAAATCCAAGATGACCTGATTGAAAATTTTGGGCTGTTCAATATTTGAGATATGTGATGCATCTATTTCAAATAAAGCACTACTACGTACATGATTGACCATGTATTGAGCATCGGCGATTGTAGTCACAGGATCTTTACTACCTGCAATCACAAGTAGAGGTACTCGAATACTTTCGAGTTTTTCACGTAAATCCGCTTTAGCCAAAGCTTCACAGCAACTCGCATAACCTTCTGGGCTGCCAGCACCTAAGTCGTTTGAAAGCGCTGCTACTGTTGCTGCGTTGCTTTGGATAAAGGGTTCGGTAAACCAACGGCTCGCGGCCGTTGATGCAATCGGTTCTAAACCTTGGCTACGAACGAGAGATGCTCGCTCATTCCAAGCCTGTTCACTGCCAATTTTTGCGGAAGTATTGCATACAATGGCACGGTGGAAACGTTCAGGCTTATGAATGACTAACCACTGACCTGTGAGACCGCCCATAGAAATGCCGCAAAATATGGCTTTTTCGATGTTCAGGTGGTCGAGTAAATGGATCAAGTCTAGACCAAGTAGTTCAATATCATAAGGTCCTTGAGGTGCAGAAGACTGGCCATGCCCACGAGTGTCATAGCAAATCACGAAATAATTTTTCTGGAAAAAATTGATTTGTGGCTTCCACATGTTGAAGTTTGTACCCAGTGAGTTTGAAAAAACAAGCGCAGGATTTCTTGAATCACCAAAGGTCTGATAGTGAATTTCGGCATTATTTGAAGTAAAACTTGGCATAAGTTCTTCCTTAATTCATTAAAAATTTTCAGTGTTTCTACTGTTGTTATCAGCAATAAGTGTTATGAGTAGAAACACCACGTCAGATCAGAAGGAGGGTTAAACGCGCTGAATAATCAAAGCAATCCCTTGACCGACACCAATACACATCGAACACAAGGCATAAGTTCCATCCGTTTGTTCTAACTGGTTTAAAGCTGTGGTGACTAAACGCGCACCCGATGCACCGAGTGGATGACCGATGGCAATTGCACCACCGTTTGGATTCACTTGAGTGCTGTCATCCTCTAAACCAAGATCACGCGTGACCGCTAGTGCTTGTGCTGCAAAGGCTTCATTTAGTTCAATCACATCCATCTGCTCTAATGTCAGATTGGCTTGTTTGAGTAATTTTTTGATGGCAGGCGCAGGTGCAAAGCCCATGATGCGTGGTTCTACACCCACAGCCGTAGATGCAATAATCTTGGCACGTGGTTTAAGTTGGTACTGCTCAACCGCTTGTTCCGAAGCAATCAGTACAGCAGCCGCACCGTCATTGATGCCTGAAGCATTCCCCGCAGTGACGGTGCCTTCTGCTGTGACGACTGGCTTGAGTTTTGCCAAACCTTCGAGTGTGGTCGAGGCACGTGGATGTTCATCCGTGTCGACCACAATTGGATCACCCTTACGCTGCGCAATATTTACAGGGATGATCTCATGTTTAAAAAAGCCTTGAGCTTGCGCGGTTGCGGTGCGCTGTTGACTCGTCAAGGCAAACTGGTCTTGATCTGCACGATCAATATTAAATTGTTGTGCCACGTTCTCCGCAGTCTGCGGCATAGTGTCTACACCATACATCGCTTTCAGCTTAGGATTGATAAAACGCCAGCCCATAGTGGTA